>JAUVXS010000101.1 GCA_030603485.1 Dehalococcoidia bacterium | reverse complement strand
GTCGGCTTCATCGAGTATTGCCTTCAGGTTCCTGGCATGGGCCTTTATTATCTCCCCATCGACATGATTTGGCCCCTGCACCAGCATTTCCGCTTCGGTCCGAAGTCGTGCTTTGCTTAGGTCACTTTCTCTCGCTCTTTGGTCTTTGATTCTTGGCGCCAGATCATCAAGAGACAGCTTGCTCGTCTCCAGGGCTTCGTACAGCCTGGATAGCCTGAATCTAACATCATTCAGGTCCGCATCGATGGCATCAAATCTATCCCGAAGCACCGTGTGACTCGAATCAAGTTCCTTGTTCACCAGTTTGACAAGTTCTTTCAACCACTCTTCGCTCAGTATCTTCTCCTTAACCTGTTCCATGATTATTCCCTCAAGCTTGTCTTTGGGTAATGACCTAGCCGTACATGTCTCCGTTCCCTGTTTGAAGTTACCGTTGCAAGTATAATAGTGATACTGGTGCGATTTGGCGCTCCTCCCGATCATGGCGTGACCGCATGAGCAGAAGCTAAGACTGCTAAACAGGAAAGTGCTAGGCACAGTGCGCGGATGGGTGTTCTGGGGTTTCTTACTGGCCATCGTCGCCTGTATCTCAAGGAAGACATCCTTGTCGATGATGGCGGGGAAGGCGTTCTCTATCCTGACCGGCGGAATACCGCTGTGCATGGCAGGATGCCTCTGTCTTCCGCCCAGGACCAGAGTGCCGCAGTAGGCCTCGTTGGTCAGCACCTTATGTACTGTCGTTCTTCCCCAAGGCTGTCCCGTTCCGGTGCGTAAGTCCTTTCCGTTCAGGTCTTTGGCGATTTCCTTGCACCCCAAGCCCCTCAAAGCCATGTCGTAGATGCGGCGGACTATACGCACGGACGCAGAGTTTTCCGAGTCGGGTTCCAGCTTGTATCTTGTCTTGTTGCCGTCTCTCGCAGGAACTCTGTGTAGAGCATACGGTGGCTTACTGCCGGCGAAAAAACCGCGTTGAGCACATTCTCTTAGTCCGCGCTTGATGTCCTCCCCCATGTTCTCACTGTAGAACTGGTCCATTGTCTCAATGACGCCTTCCAGCATGCGACCAGAGGGTGTATCATCCAACGGCTCATTTATGGAGATGACCTTGATACCACGATCCTTTAGTAGCTTCTTGTAGGTGATCGAATCGATGCGGCTTCGCGCGAACCGGTTCAGCTTCCAGACCAGTATGGCGTCAAACGGCGGAGGTTTCGTTCTAGCCAGGGCAATCATCTCGCGAAAAGCTGTCCTGGCGGTCGTACGGCCGCTTTCGGCTTCGTCGACGAACTCTCGCACTGATTCATAACTATTCTTCACGGCATACTCCCTCAACGCCCTAATCTGGGCTGAAATAGAAAGGGCAACATCTTGACTATCCGAGGATACTCTGGCATAGATTACGGCTCTCATTATTCACCCCCACTTTCCGTTCTCATAGCGGGCAATAGCGGCAGCGCCCGGGGACCACTCGCCGCAATGCGATGGCGGCTATCTCATCCCTTAGGTTTTTTCCCACGCGCTCAAGGTCGCGCAAGTCCTTCTCCAGACCATGGAAGACATCCCATTCTTTGATGCGCACTGTCCAATCAAGAATCACCGTTCGCACGAGCTCGACGTGTTCTTCTTTGACCACTCCCATATTGTAGGCGCCGTAGCTTAAATCCACAAAACCGCTTTCGGCTGGCTTGGCTTTGAGGTTATCCTCCACATTCAAGCTGGACCAGCCTTGGATCCACTGCTGCGCCTGAGCTGATAGAGCGACAATGAGTCCAGGGATAACTCCGTTTTCTTCGCCAGTAAGTGCGGTCAGCAAATGCGGGTCGGAAGCGACGCTTTCTTCTACCCTCCTCTCGATTTCCTTGGTGAGTTGAACTTCGCTGGCACGCAGTTTGGTTTGCTGATTCAGCAAACCCCATATAGGCGATCTAGGTATGTGCTGGCGTAGCGCGGTAGCCAGTTGTTCTTCGTACTGGACGGCAGGAGTCACACTGACGTCGGACCCAGTGAAATGTCCCGCGGAGAACTGTCCACCCAGCCTTTCCGCATAACGGCATAGATCAGCGTAATGACGCTCCAGGGCACTGCGTAGCACACTCGCCCGTGCCTCTTTGCGCTCCTTTTCCTGCTTGGCGATTTCGATGTGCTTCCTCACGGTTCGCGGGTCGACTCCATCCGCGGCTGCTATTTTAGGAGGTGACTCTCCGCCTTCGCATCTCGCCAGCCATTCCTGACGCTTCTCTGGTTTTATCGGTGGTTTTTTTTCACGTGGTGACATTTTTGTCCTCTCCCGACTCTATGCATATGTTATAGTCAAGTGAAGTAGCACACCTATTATATGTCCTTTATGTGTACTCTATTACATAGACTAAATGATTTGCGCCTGATATAACTGAGTATGCCATACATTGATATTGATGTGGTTTTCATGTCTCTCTAATGGATTATAGCAATATGCCAGGAAAAAAACAAGTGGACGCCCACGCCGAGATTCGGACCAAGGGACTGACTATTCTGGCTCATATCTTGGCGGCATCTCTTGTGCGTGGGCATGGCCAGCACCGCGAATGTTCCGATAAGTCGGACTGCCCGGTTGATCCGTCCCAGAGGGACAAGAACGAGGCAGAAGCAAATGACGGCATTGGTGACGAACATTGAAGAGCTACTTGGAACTACGTGAGATTCAGTTACTTGAGCATCAGGCCGACAATCTACGGGATCGTCTGCTTGTCAGCTATGGATTATAGGCTTTTAGCATATATGCTAATCATTCTTCTAAGAATGGCTTGACAGCCTGATGGCAAAGCACCTTCATCTAAGGAATTATCAATAGTTTCTTGTGCGGCGTTCAAGATATACCAAGAGTTAATAAGTCACAAAGCAAGTTTTTGTGCAGTTCTAAGCTTAGGTGCATTCTGTGCCTCATCAAAAAAATCATCACTAGTCATTCCGCTAACTTCTAATTCTAGGCCAGATGTACCAAACAGTCTCTTTACGTATAAAATAGAACCTTTGTGCCAATCACCAGAACCCTGTTTTGTTCGTACGGTCCCCGTATGTCCCGGCCCTCCCGAACACCTTAACGTCAGAATAACGTCAATTCTTCAGGTACATCCTGAAGTTCTACAAACATATCTAGATTCTGTCAATTATCATAGTCTATGCGTTGTCCTGGCGATTATGCTATCCTGGATGGGTTTATTTAATTGAGTAAAAAAGACATTGTATCCAGCCACCTTTACCATAAGATCTCTATATTTCTCGGGTTCCTCCTGGGCAGCTTTCAATATTTCCGTAGAAACCACGTTATTATTAAGATGGTATAGTTTTTGATCTATGAAAGACCTTATCAAGCTAGCCAATCTACTAACATCCCCATCATTGCAAGCGGTTGGATCTATTCTAATATTAAGTACCAATGAGCCCAGTACCTCGATGTTGTCAACTTTGCCAAGAGACTTTAAAACCGCTGTCACGCCATTGATATCCTTACCGGGGCTAGGTGAGGCACCATCTGCTAGCGGTACCCCAGCTAGTCTCCCTGAAGGAAGTGCTCCCACAACCGTACCCTCTGGTATATACATCCCCATGGAAGACGCTCCACACCCACCGGAACCACCTCGCAGATTCGTTAGCTTGTTAAACTCTGATGCCCACTCATGAATCACCCAAGCTACCTGCTCATCGGCATAATCATCATCATTCCCAAACTTGGGTGCCTCTAGGCATATCTTACGGATATCGTCATAACCCTCAAAATTGTGATCTAGGGCATCGCACAGTTCAGCCATAGTAATTTTTTTATCGTCAAAAACCAGTTTCCTGATAGCGGTCAAGGAGTCACCTGCGTCAGTTGTACCTAGCTCTGCTCCACCATTGTTAAAGTTGTAGTGAGCTCCTCCTGCTTCTCTGCACATTCCCTTTTCAATGCAGTCATTTATCAATGCCGATTCATATACAGTAGGAGTGAATTTAACTATGTTCCGTTCTCTGTTTGTGCCATCTATCTGGATGTTTTCTCTCATCCAGGTCACTTGTTTATGAAACGCCTCCTGTACCTCTTCAAAGGACTTGAATTGCCTAGGATCACCTGTCTCGATTCCCGTAAACGGTTTGTACCAAACCGGATCATGTAGACCGGACCGTCTAGAACCATTAGTTAATACGAATTCCATACAAGCAGCAAGATTAGGCATGCGGAAGAAAAGATAGCCACTGTCCTTGCCGGGTATTACTAGTTCACCGCACCCCTGTGGAGAGGCGTTTCTGGCATCCTCTAAAGTGACTGCCGGTCCGCCACTACTGCCCCGCGCAAGAGCTTGAAGCACCATTACATCATTATTAATGAAGTGGGGGTGACCGGTTCCAAGTGAGGAGAGCTGACAGGCTTTTATTAATAAATCATCAGCCATTTGATGATGGACCAGCACACTGAGCCAAGGAATTGCTAGCCTCGTATGCATCATGGCTTCAATAAACATGTACGATAAATCGTTGGTGGCATCATTTCCGTTAGCCTTGATACCCCCAACGGTTATGCGACTACATCCGGTTTCATAGTTTACGCTCAGGAAATAGCAGTCGATTAACTCCTGAGCTTCCTCTTTGGTTATTCGCCCTTCCTTCATATCACTTTGATAATATGGATATAAATATTGGTCCATCCTACCTTCAGTAAAGCCGTCATTAGGGAGTGCCTCCCAGAATAGCAGCAAGTAGGAGAAATAATACGATTGTAGTGCTTCGTGGAACGTTCTCGCTGGATTTGCTGGCACCCAATCGCATACTTTAGCTATTCTCAATAACTCTTCTTTTCTCTCGCAAATTTTTTCTTTATCTGCTAATTCCCTGGCCAAAGAGGCAAATCTTTTTCCAAATTCAGCTGCTGCTTCCATGGCTAGAATAACACCTTTGAGGAAAGGAATCTTTGAAATGTCTTCAGGGTTACCAAGATCAAGTCTGGCTAGCCTATCCTCAGCGCCCTTTTTTATTCCTAGAAAACCCTTTTTTAGTACTTGCTCATGTCCATGGATATTATGGCCATAATGAGAGGAGTTATTAATTCTTCCCTGTGATCGCCAGTATGGCATCATTGCCTCTAGCTCTCTTACCTCATCATCACTGAGTTTAGCAGCAGGGATATCCTCCCTCATTCCCAATAACCCAGACTGTGCAGCTTCTCTCCTTGCGGCTTGTGCAAATACTGTGGGGGTAATGTTAACACAGCGTGGCCTAACACTGGTGCAGCCTACAAGTAGTTGATTGCGGAAGATGTGAATTGGCATCTCCCTTACCAATGCAGCAAACACTTTCGCTCTGCGTGTTACCTCAAACTCTCCTTCTGTCTCTTTCATCACCCGCGTTTCGATACGTGCTCTTTCAATTGAGGCTGTGGGCTTAATCTGAAAATAAGCTTCCCGGATGCTTTCAATCCTTCGTGTTGGCTTCATCGTGAGCACATTTTCAAACATTGCTGGTTTTCTACTGATTGAGTTTCCTAATTCTGCGATTGAAAAGTACCCCCCTTCCTTTTCATTAACGTGCCTTTCCCTTTTTTGCTTCTCTGCATAAAATCCTATGCAGCCTTTCAACCATGGGTCAAGGAGATCCCTCTACGTCGTCGACGAAGCTTTGCCGGGTGCATACCCAAGCGTTTTGCTGCTTAAAGAAGAGCCATGTATTTATACAATTCGGATATTCTTGGCCCAGCCATTGCGCTTTAATTTTATCACTTCGCTAACCCTTCGTCAAATTAAATTCAAGCCTGATAGCTCATCATTATTGTTTGTCCAGACGGACTCATATATTTCTGCCAACCAGAATTATTGCTGCTTTTGAACTAGAACCATACTATGTACGAGTCTCCATTTACTTCTTCATACCGATAGATTTCCCAGTCCCCTTCAGTTAGCCATCCTCCAGACTTTCGACTAGAATAAGAACTCAGATTAAGGTCTTAGACCACATCATAATAGGCGAGAATAGATACTTCAGCTTTGCCGATGCCGGGCTCATTGAGGAATATAACTCGGATTTCTTAAGCCTTAAAGAAGGGAAAAGGGCTTAAGCCAGATTGAAGTCGAATTTATCCCTTAGAGATTAAAGCGACTGGAAAGTTGCACATTACGCTAGAATGTTCACTTCCCAGGATTATCGCCACTGGACAACTATGGATTCCCTTCGAAACAGACGAACCGCGGCCCGCAGCGTGGCGAAAGCCGCGATGCCAACAGCCAGCGCCAGCACAAGAATTAACGAAGGAGTGAACCACACAATTCCTGTGATCTGAACGCC
>JAUVXS010000017.1 GCA_030603485.1 Dehalococcoidia bacterium | reverse complement strand
AGTAATTCTCCGATTTTCGGCTCATAATGCTTTGCAAGCTCTCCATATAGTGTCTCACTTATGTATTTCTGGTCTCGCTTAGTGAGGCCGTCAACCGACAGGTTGCTAACTCTAATGAAGGGCTTGCCTTCCTCTTGGTATTGCTCTCCTCCAACCTCAATGCCCTTTTTGATATCCAGCAAGAAATTACCAAGAGGCTTCAACTCAACTCTTGTAGCCACTTGCTGAACCAGCTTATCATAAATGGGCAGAAAATATTCAGCATCTACACGATGAACCCCAAATGCTTCGGAAAGATTAGCAGTATAGGAGAGTTCATACATTGGCTTGAAGTCCTGTAGTCCCAGTTCATCTAGCAGCAGGTTTTCAGCTTGGAAATAGAGCGATTTAGAAAGTTCTGTTTCAGAGAGATGCCTAGTAACCAAATTGTCAATATCAAGACAAAACATATCTGACAACGGCAAAACTACAAAAATGTTCTTAAGGTCATTTATACCAACATTTCTCTGTCGTATTCCCAAAGCATTTCTCTCAGATTGCATTCGTGCAATCTCTAGACTTAAGTAAGCGAACAGATAATATGGACTTATTCTAGCGCTGATTTTAGCGATACGCTGATTGAACGCAATAGTATCATCATTGGAAATCTTTATTAAATTACACTTGCCCACATCTGGGGGGTCTCCGGTCATCGTCATGAGAATGTCTAGGTTCTCTATTTTCTTACGATTAAACTTTTCGAATTCTTTTTCGGAGAGTTTGATCCAATCTTCAATATTAGTTTTGTTCGTAACATCACCTATTCTGGCTGTGGGAATACCGAAATGTTCTCCTATTTCTTTGCTAGAATAAGCGGGCCCAGTGGTAATTATTGCGGCATCCTTTAAGCGAACGAGGCTTTTTATCGCCGAAAGCTTATTTATTATTTCGATGTATTGCGGTTGATAGTAATCCGCATCCACACGGAGGGTGCCTTCAATCTGTGACAGCTTTACAACACTCACTACAGCCATATTTCTCAACCCTTCCAAAAATTAAAGCCGAGTTCTTTGGCGAATCTAACAAACGCTTCTGCTATTTCATCTAGATCGTGGTCTATTACTGGGTGTCCATATTCGTCCATCAACGGCTCGCCGGATAAGTCCCTTTCGTATCTGTATTCTCCGCTGTTATCCTTGACCGGCTTCTGGTTCACGGCAAAGAATATGGGGTAGTCTATTTCCTTTAGAACCTTGCCTTCTAGCCAAAACTTCTTGAACTGCTCTGTCACCTTTTCCTCGTTCAAAACCAAGTAAACTTGCCCGCCCAAGGTCTTCTCAGATATTTGACGCTGGAGCTTCTTGATTTTGTTCGTGATAGTTCTAACTTCCTTCTGGGTAGCCTTCTTTTCTTCTTGCGACTTGGGCGTTTCAGACTCTTTTTCTTTCAACGCCTCTTCCCACCCTTGTAATCCATCAACTAATGCCGCAAGAGAATGCGCTCCCTTTTTCTCAATTTCGTCTGCTCCTACGCTTACTGCCTCGTCTGACGATTCATCCTCCAAGAACTCCTCTGCAGCCCCGAAATAGCTGGCAATAAGAGAGCACAATTCCTCTGGTAATTCTTCCTCATTGACCTCCGAGCTCCAAATTGTGTCTTTATGCTTGTTCCTCAATTCGGCCACATAATCTTCCCACGCACCTTCATATTTTGCCCTTGTTTCTTGAATCTGCCTCTTCTCTTCATCTGTGTATTTCCGTAGAAATAGGACACTCGTTTTTGTGCCGGTATGGGGCTTAAAGGTATTGCCATGCAAGCCGACAACTGCGAGAATCTGAGCTTCATCAATAACAAACCTGCGAATATACTCCGCGTTAGTGTTGTTCAATAAGCCCTGAGGCAAGACGATAGCCATTCTGCCACCTGGACTTATGCACTGAAGCGAACGGTTCAGGAAAAGTATATGCCTCCCTATTTTGCTTATCAATCTACCGTTTTTCTCAGCCAATAGGTAAAGCCTTAGAATCTCTTTTTCCTTGACCGTACCCGCGAAAGGTGGATTAGTCATGAGGACATCAAAATCGAGGTATAGAAACTTATCTTGGTTTTCTCTGTCCCTCTCGGGCTCGCTACGGAATCTTAACAGCCTTGGCCGCAATCCTGCCCTTGTCTCTTCATTCCAAGTTTGTGGTGCTAAAGAGTTGTCTTTATACACATGGGATTTCCCGTCTCCAACTATCAAGTTGATGGCCTTCGCAATCATCACCGGTTTCTTCGCAAAATCGACCCCCACGATATTATTTTGAGCAAAGTTTTTCGCCGAAGGTGGGAGTTCTTTGCCAGTAATCACCCCACCAGCAATCCACATAACCGAATGTAAAAGAAAACCTGCAGAGCCACATGCAGGGTCGATAACAAATTCGTCTGGCTTAGGATTCAGCATCTTAACAACCATATCCTCGACAAGTCTAGGGGTGAAAAATTGTCCTTCTTTCTTTTTTGAAACATGGGGTATCAGATACTCAAAGGCTTCATCAATTATCCGAAGGTTTGAATTGAAGAGTTTTACTTTCTCAAGGAAGGATACACAGACCTTTAGGTGTTCGTCCCTCAATTCTATCTTCTCAAGGGGCTCAAATACTCCTGACCAAGTGTGCTTTGCGCCTTCTAATAGATTGGTGATGGCTGTCTTTACGTGTCCAGGGCTTCTATCACCGACAAAAAACTCCAACTGATAATTGGGATTATTGATTCCTTGCCACTCGTCGAATAACTTGGCGTAGATTAATTTAAAAATCTCCTCAAAGGGATCCACCCCAGCATTACCCAAAACAAGCTCTTCAAGGTCTAGAAGAATCTTCTTAAGGGTCGTCTTGCCCTGATTCAATTCATCATGTTCTTCCAACCATTTCAGTGTCCATCTCTCGGTCAGAATATCCCGCAGTGTTTCTGATACTTTGGGAATGCGTGGTATTCCCACAAAAATATTTGGCTCCTCTCGGTGGAGCCTTATCATTTCATTTCCATTTGACCATACGCCAATAGGCGCACCCTCCGCATTGCAGTAACTTTTCAGCTGTTCCAGCCCATCGGTTCTTCTTGGCCTCTTTACTTCAAATATGATATAAGGATGAGTCAAATCATCCTGTAAGATGACAATATCAGCTAAACCGGAATCCCGGGAACCGAAGTATACCACCCTCTCAACATCAATTCGGTTTTTGGGGTAATTGTATTCGTGGAGAAGCCGCCAAACAAAGGCTTGCCTTACGATTTCTTCGGGTTTTGCTACCTTGTATTTATCTTTTACTTGGCACTTTATGAAGAATCTGCCTTCTTTTTCTATAATCAAACCCTCTATGGCATCTAACTCGCCAGTGGCAAACAGAGATATGCCATGTTTTACCTCAGGCGTGGAGAAAATCCCCTGTATCTTTTGTGTACTTAACATGGTATTAGCCCTCCTATTGCCGCATTTCCTCCCCCTCGAAAGAGTTTGCCAAAGTCACTTGGGCCTCCTTGAGCCAATCCTCGTCAAAGAAGTTCAAGCCGTACTCATTTACAAAGGTAGGAGCTGGAAAGACGCCGTCCTTTAGCCGGCGACGAAGTTTGGCTGGGTGTATGCCCAACCGTTTGGCGGCTTGGGGAAGGGTCATGTACTTATATAGCTCAGCTATTCTTGATCCTGCCATCTTGCCTCGATGTTAGGTCATTGTAATGTGTCTGTCAAGACAACATAATAGCGTAAAGTTCAATACTGTACTCTTTTGTTTTCTCTCTTGCTGGCAAAGAATCGTGAGTGTAAAATACAGAACGTGCGACGAAGTTCGAATCTGCTCGGGGAGCATTACTAAAACTGCTAATTGGGAGGCAAGAATGGAGAACTTCAAAGCGTATGGAGCGAAGCTAATTGAGGAACTTAAGGAACATATTGTAAATGTAGTTAGGGCCAGCTCACAGCGGCAGGGGTTGAGCCTTGAAGAGCTTCGAGAGGCATCGGGCTTGAAGATTCGAGCTAAAAGCGGGGAAAACGTTTGGGACAAGGCTATTATTACTCTGCTTGTAGAACTGGTTAAGGAAGGTCGCCTAGAGAGCGCCGAATCACAGCGGCCACTAGAGTCAAGGTATGCTGCCAGGGCTCGCTATTCTGTGCCGCCAATCCATTAAATCGCTTCCGGTGCGGGCTGCGCCTTTAGCGTGGGAAGCGAACTTCCCATACAGCTACACAAGACAAAATTCATGCCTAGCTCGCGTTCTGCTATTGGTTAAAACTATAATGAACGAGACGTTGATAAAAGGCGGGTTTCCCACCTCCTCAGGGAGGGAAATAGACTCGCCTTGGGTTCTGCATGATATAATCGACAAGCCAATGCAAATACTCCTAGAACGGAGAATGCTTGCTCAAACTGATGACACACAAAGAATTCGTAAAAATGCGAGTGGGTAGGAAGGAGTAGAGCCGTGGATGTTTACTGGGACTTCCTAACAAGTGGTTATCCGTCAGGAGTTGTAGCCACGCTGAATCGCGCGCTGGGTCAATTCGCACGGTGGCATGGCACTCTCTACATTGGCGTAACTGGTAACCCCGCAGCCCGTGAAGCAAACCATGAAAGAAATGGCTGGGGCGAGATGGTTTACCTATACCGTACGGCCTCCAGAGATAATGCCTATGCGATGGAGAGATCTCTAATTGACCATTGTCGCAGTCGTGGGTACTCCGCTAACGCTATTCGTGGTGGCAGTGGGTTGCGCCAATACGACATCTACTACGTCTACATGCTCCTAGAGTGAGGGCGACTATCCCGACAGCAACCATCGTGGAAGCTTTGTGTTTGCCTCATCCCCGTTTAGGGCTAGACAAGGAAACCCGATTCCTAGCTTGCGTTCTGCTGTTGGTCAAGTAAAAGTTCGATTTTCCACCTGTTTGGGGAGCCATTTTGACTCGATATCCCGAGTCAACAAAAGGGGTTTTTGTTATATCAGAGGAAGCAATTGCATCCTTTTCTCCCGCCAGAGGCAGCACATTTGTTTAAGAGAAAGACGATTAACAGTATCCAGAGGGCATAACACACCACTACTGAAGTCTTTACAGATACGCCTCAAAACACTACAATCAGATTGGAACAGAACGGAGGCTCGGAAGTGAAGCAGAGCGACACGAATGTAACCTCAGGAGACCGTAAGTTCCAATCGGAGGGCGGCTAAATGGCGTTGTGGAAATATCTCATAGTCCTAAGCCTACTCATTACTATGCTTTTCGGAACTGCCTGTGAGGAGCTAGGCCAGGTACCAGATGAGAAAACTACTGATAAATCAACAGTACAGGAAACACCAGCTGAGGCTCCAACGGATCCATACATCGATCACCTATACCCTGAATCTGGCGCACCTGGAATAGAGGTAACGATACAGGGGAAGAACTTCGACAAAATAGAGGAAGTAGTGTACAGGAGATGGGTTCATTTCGATGGTAAAGATGCTAAGATAGTGAGTTGGTCGGCTCAAGAAATCGTGGTGGAGGTACCACTTCTCTCATGTGTGGATCCTCAGGCAGGACCTGTGAATGTAACGGTGGGGAGCTATCTAGACCAGCGTAGTAATAGCAAGCCTTTTACTTACAAAGCGCCTCGAATAGATAATATCTCCCCATCATTTGCCAAACCTGGTGCTGAAGTAACGATCCAAGGGGCAGATTTTGGGGTTAAGGGAACAAGCAGTTGTTATTGGCTGAAGTTTGGCGCATCACATGTTTACGTACAGGCAGAAAATTGGAGAGATACAGAGATAATAGTAACTGCGCCCACTGACTACGGGACAGGTATCGGAGACGCACAGATAGTCCAACGACTCTTGAGTTTGGCTACAGGTGGGTGGACCGGAAGTCCACCAATCGAAGAGGTTCTAGACATGCTGGCGGATTTCTTGGGTATTGATATAGCGTCTATACAATTGAACGAGAGTGATCCGTGGTGGGTAGCACTAACGAAGATAATGGTGGCGATAGGAGTGCCAAGTGTAGAGGTCTACCCGGATGGAAGTATGGACGTTGCTGTGATTGTGCGAACGCCCGCAGGAGAAAACGAGGCAGCACTGTTTACTTATGAGCTTCCTCAGCCTCAAGTGATCCCCAGTAAAGAGCATCCAGAAGTCATAGGCGTAGATCCTGCACAACCCATGGTACAGCCGATGAGACAGTGGCTGACGATACTAGGCAATGGGTTTGTGCCAGACACAAAAGTCACACTCCGTGTAAATGACAGCCAATACTTGGTTCCAGCAGACCGCACGGAATTTGTTTCCGCTGTGGAAATTAGAGTATACGTTGGACTTACTGATTTCGGTACGTGGACAGTCCAAATCATCAACCCTGAGGATCTTGGATCCAACGCTTTCAGTTTCGAGGTCATGGCTACTTCGTTAACTTCAAACGCCTCCGTAAGACCTCTGGTTTGCGACAACTCAGCCCAACCTATTCCCATGCTTGACGCTGCTCATTATGCTCTAGCAGCAGGGTTCGAAGATGAAGCCGCTGTGACTGTGCTGGCTATCGCTTGGGCAGAGTCTAGTGGTATACCAACTGCCTGCTGGGGGAACAAGCAAGACGGGATCATTTGGTCGTGGGATCGCGGAATCCTACAGATTAACAACTACCATCACCCATTGATTACTGATGACTGTGCTTTTGACCCGGCTTGTGCTTTTCAAGCAGCTTTTAAGATATCTTCTAGCGGGACAGACTTCACTCCTTGGACTACATACAGAACAGGTGATTATCAAAATTATCTTAAGCTAGCCAAGGAGGCTGTAGAGCAAATCCTGAGCCAGAAGACGCTGTCGCCAACAATAACCTTCAGCCCGTCGAATTTCGGCTTTACTACAACGCAAGGAGGCCTTAATCCACCAAACCAGACCCTAAGAGTATGGAACTCAGGTGGAGGTACCTTAGATTGGCTAGTAACTGATGACACTGCTTGGCTTACGTTGAGCGCTACCAGTGGCACATCCACCGGGGAGATGGATAATATCATACTAATGGTGAACACCTCTGGGATGACTGCAGGCGACTATGGTGCTACTATCACGATCACTGCCCCCGGATCTGCTAACAGCCCTCAAATACTACTGGTGAATCTGAGTATAATTGCACAACAGACCGGAAGCATCGAGGTTACCAGCACACCCTCAGGAGCATCCTTTTCCCTAAGCGGTCCAGCGAGCTATAGTGGCTATACACCCTGGAGCAAAACAAGTGCGCCGGTGGGAACATACACTATAACTTGGGGCCCGATGAGTAGCTACACGCCACCTCCTTCAGAAACGCAGACCCTGAGCCCGGGTGGATCTATATCCTTCTCTGGTGTTTACCAAACCATCCAGCAAGAACCAAGTATCCCTTCTCTCTTAAACGTAGGCATCTCCTCGGAGACTGAATCTTGGCCTCCCAGAGGATTCTTGCAGGCAAAGCCGGGGGATATGATTAATACATGGTATGACATTAGCTATTCTGGCACGCGTATAACAGTTAAGCTTAGGACAACAATCTTTGATCCCAGCGGGAGGGAGATCGGTAATCCACTTGGTGACCCGTCTCTTGTCATCATGGAGGACACGCCGGAACACACGGGTTGGGTTGGGGTTACCTTTGAGATTCCAACTGAAGCTATCTTAGGGACATATGATGTGCGATTCGCCGTATACACCGAAGATGGCACAGACGAATACGATGTAGCGGTCAAGACAGGCTGGTTAAAGCTGGCTACAGAGCAGGAAGCCGAGACGATAACTGTACCTAGCACTCCCACAGGCCCCTCTATAGGTGAGGTAAATCAGAGTCTAAGCTACTCTACCGAAGGTGCAACCTCCAATCTGGGACATAACCTTGAGTATCGCTTTGACTGGGGGGATGGAAGCTACTCCAGCTGGTCTTCCTCCACGAGCACCGGCCATTCTTGGTCCAGCGAAGGCACCTATACAGTTAGGGCCCAGGCTAGGTGTGCAGCCCACACGTCAGTTGTCTCGGAATGGTCTTCGGGACTGTCGGTGAATATTGAGCCCGTGTCCTCGGTCTCAGCCAGAATTGACAGTTATTCTCCGAGTAGCCCGGTTGATGTCACAGTGGGGAGCTCTACTACAATAAGTGTTACCTTTACCAATACCGGAAACACTGCCTGGAGCTTTGTTGCCGGAGCCACGGTTTGGGATTCCAATGGAAATCAGGTGGCCAACTACAGCCAAACCCTTTCAGCTCCTCTTCAGCCCCAGCAGCACATCACTGTTAGCTGGACGCATCCTGTAAATCAGGGTGGGGACTACTGGCTTCAGTTTGGCGTCTGGAAGGCTACACCCTTCACTGCGGAAAACCTTCTTGATAAAGAGCCCAGTCCCTCGCAGAAGCTAATAATAGGTCAGGAGCCTTCCAGTATCGACGCGCGCATCGACAGTTATTCCCCTAGCAGCACCGTGGACGTGACCGTCGGGGAACCTGTCACCATTAGTGTTACCTTCACCAACACGGGCAATACTCCTTGGAGGTTCATTGCCGGGGCTAGTGTGTGGGATGCTAATGGCAACATAGTGGCTGATTATGAGAGAACTTTAAGCACAGAACTTCAGCCCGGTCAGCAGAAAACTGTGACCTGGTCCCATGGTGTTAACCAAGCCGGCGATTACTGGCTCCAGTTTGGCATCTGGAAAGCTAAGCCCTATATCAGTGAGAATCTCCTTGATAAGAAACCCAGCCCATCACAGAGACTAATAGTTGGCCATGAGTCTGCAAAATTCAGTGCAGGTGAAAAAGTTCGAACGACCACGAATCTAAATGTCAGAACTGGACCGGGAACCGATTACCCCGAGATCACTGATCCAGATTACCCCGACTATGCACCAGCGGACAGCACTGGCTTAGTTCTTTCTGGACCAGTGTCGGCAGACGGATATGTTTGGTGGCAGATTCAGTACGATGCTGGATACACTGGCTGGTCAGCCGAAAACTGGCTCGAAACAGCGTGACTCGTATTGAACAAATGTCATTATTGTTTCCATTGCACATAAGCTTATTAAGTGTGATTAAATACAAAAAAATGAGGACTGGGAGAGTTGACCCCCAGTCCCCTTAAAGTAATTACCAAGTAATTCTAGAATTCAAACAGTACTGGCTGCTCCGCCCTTCCCTTTTCCACCTCTGAAATCCCACTGAGAGGCTATCAGTTTGCCACAAGCAGCTTCTTGTGGCCACTGGGGCTAAGCCCAGCTTCAACGCACATTGTCCTAAGCTCCCGCAGGCTGTATTTCGCATCATACTCAATGCACATTCTCAATATGTCCGCAGACCACCGTCGTGTTGGATACTGATATGCAATAGACACAAAATCGTGGCTAGGTGGGGGTAAAAGCAAGAACAATATTGACACCCACTACTGCGAGGGATAGACTTATGTTAATTAGGCATATTGAAATATGGTAACAGCAAAAAGAATAGCACCAGCGGCAATAAATGCTCTTAAAGAAGCTCTGACAAACGTTTATTGGTATAAGTCAGATCTCCGAAGCTTCATAATGAATACGATAAGTGATCCCAGCATACTTGCTAGATTGGACTGGAGTGATTATAAGAGGAATATAGTAACAGTTTTGATAGACTTCTTATCAAGAAATCAAAGCACTTATCAGAATGACCTATTGAGACTAATGTCTGAAATAACCAAAATAGATGACTTATCCCATCTTGCTAGATTAGAAGATGGCGTGGAGAAGGTGAAGAAGGCAAAAGAATCCATAAATGCATTACGTGGACTGGTCGAAGATCATTTCGATATGCTAGAAGAGCAAAGGTTGAGGGAAGAACAGAGGAAAGTAGCTTATGACAAAATGCTAAGGGATCGAGGTGTTAGAGAAAAGCTAGAAGAAATCGAGAAACAATATTTGTCACTCATAAGCAGTACTGACCCGCATTCCAGAGGATATGTGTTGGAACGGGTCATAAGGGAACTCTTCACCATTTTCGACTTAGACCCAAAAGCTTCCTTTAAGATTGTGGGTGAGCAAATAGATGGAGCTTTTACCTTTGACAATATTGATTACCTCTTTGAGGGAAAATGGCAACAAGAACCTGTTGGAATAAAGGATTTAGATGCCTTTAGTGGTAAGTTAGCCAGAAAGCTTGAAAACACTCTTGGATTGTTTCTTTCCATCAATGGTTTCTCTGAAGATGCCGTTAAAGCCCACTCGACTGGAAGACGATTGATGGTATTAATGGACGGAAGTGACCTTATGGCGGTCATCGAAGGACGTATTGACTTGATCCAGTTGCTTCTACGTAAGCGAAGGCACGCATCTCAAACAGGTAATATATACCTCAGGATTCACGAGATTATGCTAGGTCAGGGATAAAGTCTAAAGGAGTTGACAAATGAGATTACCAGAACCACAGTCAAGAATATTCTCCGCTTTAATTGGTGATATAGAAAAAGGACAAATCAAGATACCCCAATTTCAGAGGGATTTCATCTGGGATTTAAAAAGGTGTACAAAATTAATGGACAGCATAGTTAAAGGATACCCTATTGGCACCCTTATTTTTTGGAAGACTAAAGAAAGACTAAGGTCTGTACGGAATATTGGAGACTGTACTCTTCCAGATCCAGAGGAGGGAGACTTCGTCGAGTTCGTTTTGGATGGTCAACAGAGGCTAACAGCCTTATTTGCAAGTCTTAATGGTCTTAGAGTGGAAAGAGAAAGCGAGAGATTCGATGACTTCGCCCAGATGTATATTGACCTTGAAGCCAAAGAGGATGAGGAAATTGTTACAACAGATATATCAGGGAAAAACCCAAAGTCCATCATCAGAATTACGGATCTTCTACGTGGAGGATTACCCCTATTAGCGGAGTATCCAAAAAGCTATCATGAGAAGTTGGAGGATTACAAGAATCGCATTGTATCTTACAATTACTCACTAATTCAAATTAAAGAGGCTCCAATTGATGTTGCGACAGAGATATTCACAAGAATTAATGTTGGCGGGAAACCGTTAACATTGTTTGAAATAATGGTCGCAAAGACTTTTGACTCTAGTAGGGATTTTGACTTGTCGGAGAAATTTGATCAGTTGATCGAGAATCTTGAACCGTTAAATTACGAGACTATTTCAGACGCTACAGTCCTACAGACAATATCTCTAATCCTCAATGATGAATGCAAGAGACAGACTATACTTAGATTGGATAAGAAAGACTTCATTAATATCTGGCCTTATGCAGTAGATGCGATAGAAAGGGCTGTAGAGTATTTCAGGGGGTTTTACCGCATTCCAGTGTCTCAACTTTTACCCTATAATGCCCTAATAGTTCCTTTTACATACTTTTTCCATCATCATCCTGATAGACCTATGGGGGAGAAAGAAAAGTATCTCGAAGACTTCTTCTGGAGGTGCTCGCTGTCGGGGAGATATTCATCAGGAGTCGAAGGTAAACTAGCTCAAGATGTCAAGCGGATTGACAAGATATTGAAAGATGAACTTCCTAACTATGATTGGAGTATAGATACTTCTCCAGAATTCATTATCAATAACGGTTGGTTCAGTGCTGGTAGGAGTTATATAAAAGCTATATTGTGTATTTATGCTTACCACCAACCGAAGTCTTTCGACAATAACGCTATCGTTAACATCAGTAATTACTGGTTGAAGCAAGCTAACAGTAAGAATTATCACCATTTCTTTCCTAGAGCGTACATGAGAAGTCATGAGCAAGAAGATGCTGCTAACAATATTCTGAACATTACCATTGTCGATGATTTCCTCAATAAAAGAGAGATTGGAGCCCAGGCACCATCCAGATATATGAGAAGATTCGCAAAAGTAAACCCACGATTATCAGAAACGATGAAAAGTCATCTTATCTCCGATTTAGAAAAATTCGGTGTATGGGAAAATGATTACCAAACTTTTATCGAGAAGCGTGCTAGAGCAGTCAGCAGAGATCTGCAAAAAAGGATCATTAAGCAAGATATAGATAAAGAAGCCCAACCTGAGTTATTTGATGATTATGATGAAAGTTCCAAAGAATTAGTCGAACTAACTAAATAATAGGTAGTATAAATAAAGGGACTAGTTCATGACTAGCCCCTTCCTTTTTCAATCGTAAAAAACCACGATATGGATGCACAGTAGCCTTCTGCAATGCTTGAGCGTGACAATATTGCATTATGTTCAATCCGTAGCAAAGAGGCTGGGCCTTCATTAAGAATACCCAACCTCTTTGCAAATCCTGATACCTATATATGAGCTCTAACTCTTCCCTATCCTGAACATCTTGCTCCCACATGTGGGGCATCTCCCCTGAGTAGCCGGCCTCCCGTTCTTCATAATTATGGCCTTAGCGTCTTTCATTTCCTTCTTGGCTCGGCACTTCACACAATACGCCTGCATTGGGTCACCTCCCTTTTTGGTGGAGAATAGACCATTTCATGCCCGAATGTCAATCGCTTCCACTATTCCACTTGTACTTTTTAGCGTTATGTGACCTTAGACCTAGATTGTGCAGATCTTCTCTAACCTTGCTGCCATAGAGATCTCAGCGTAGAATAGACAATATGATAATCTACAGCGCTACAATGTGCGGCTACGCTGAAGGGAGAAGTGAAAGTGGACTTTAGAGATTATTACCATCTTGAGTCTTACTTGTTCGACACCGTACGGCTTCGTTTCAAGGAGCGTGGCTTTCTGGATGCTTACGATTTTTTCTGTATAGTGATTTGGAAAGCGAATCGTGCCAAATCGAATATTGCTCAGAAACTGCTCAGGGTTGATGAAGATTTAAACAAAGGGGCCGTAGCACTCACATACGGAATATCTCAACAGTCGAATGGAAAAGATAGACTGCACTTCTTGTGGAAAGCAGACTTCAATCTTCCGATGGCATCAGCCATCCTAACCGTGCTATATCCCGATGAGTTCACAGTGTACGACGAGCGCGTATGCAATATGTTGGGTGGATTTCATAACCTCAAGAATCTAAGCAACTTTGATTCTCTTTGGCTCGGTTATCAAGACTATAAGCGCAAAGTCGAAGAATCGACTCCTGGTGAGCTTTCCCTCCGGGATAGGGATCGCTACTTGTGGGGTAAGTCTTTCTATGAGCAACTATTGAGAGATATCGAGCGAGGATTCAGGAAAGCTTAGGGACGAGACCTATTATATGTGCATAGCAAAGTCAGTTTTTTCACCGGCCGGTGGATTGATGAAGAACAATGCAGAAGGTAGCTAGGCTCCGCACTGCACATTAGGGCGGAATGTTTAGTCATATGATGCTCTTCCCTGCCAGGTAACACAGCCGCTGCGGTTATCGCAGTCAATGCAGCACGTTCATGTCAGATGCACCAATGAGGTCGAGTCACCTGCAAAGCGACAAAGAATCTGCAAATTGGCTGTTAAGGTTACTCGAATGGATCTGGCAAAAAAAGCCGCAAGTGGCTTGTTAAAGGGAATGGCAAGCAATAGATTTTTAAGACCAGTTTTGCACAAAATGCATTATCAGCTTGTCAAATTGGACAATCTTGTTCCTTTTGTCTAACCCGCCCTCCTCATGGCCTCAGCGATAATGTGTGGCACCAGAGGGGCTGCCGAGGGCTTTGCAGCTACGAGCTCGGCGATGGCCCCAGGCGTTTCCAGATCAGGCAGAGGTGGACGCGGTGGCCGCATAGGAGGTGGCGGCCAAGGGTGATGCCTTCTGTCCCTCTGAATACACTCGACCAGATTCTGGAATAGCCCTAGGGGCACGCCCATCCTCCGGCCGCACTCAGAGCACCGCCCCCACCGCGGCGACTCACCCTCCGTCAGCCACTGGTGAAAGCAGTTTAGGCAAATATATTCTGTCATAACTGGATCCCCTGTTAGCTTCCGCTGGACACATTCTACCATAGTATGCCGAGTACTGCTACCCTTTTCGCGATTGGGGGGTTGCATTTCCACTGGATACCTGCTAATATGATATCCAGTGGATACGCACCAACAAAGGAGGTTAGTTATGGACGACAGAAACCTACAGAAAAAGGAAGAGGGGCCAGTCATTCCCGCGGAAGAACGACCATGTAATAGGGAGCAGGCCCTGCGGACTATCCGCTTGCTCGAAAAGGGTGGTCGCCAGGCTTTCCTGGATGGAGAGATCAGCGTCGAAGACACTAAGGTAATGCTGGACCGAGTAGAGGAAGCCAGGGAGAGTTGTGAAGCTGGCGACATCAATGCTTGCCTAGTCCTTAATGAGCTGGTAGCTAAACTCACGGAAAGTAAATCAAAGAGCGCATAACAGTGTTGGGGCTAGAAAACCTCGTGCTAGTGGCTTGGAGACATGGGCGGGTATAAGGCCATGCACCAGCATTAGGCGGATAATGCTGCTAAAATTTGCACCAAAAGCAATTTTATGTGGTGATTTTTCTGATACAAATTGTGAAGTGATGTCTGAAATGAAGAGACATTATGCGGTCAGGAAAAAAACTAAGCTGTTTCGGCTTTTCGATGAAGGTAATCGGCCGTCCGATATTGCCGACGCGCCTGTCACCCGTAAGACCCTGTATCAATATTTCCGCGAATGGAGGAAAGAGAGGGGGATAGCGGGAAAGCAGACCGGCTTCGCCATAAAGAAGTTCGACGGAAGGGCACACCTTGAGGCCAAGAAAAAGGAGCAGCGGAAGAAAGAAAAGGAAACCATCACCAGGCTTGTAACCGACTGGGAGGTTATATTGAAGGCCTTAAAGGAGTGGAACGGGGACATTGAACACGCGGGCCAGAGGATTTTCCTGCCGGGAAGCCGGGACTATAGATGGCTTAGACACGTTTTGAGGCTGAAGAGGAATCCGCGGGGGCAAAGCCTCTACCTGACAAGGGAAGAAAACTTGAGTTTGTATGAGCGTTGGGTCGAGATAGGTAGGAAGGCTCACGATAAGGCTGATTTCAAGAGGCTTTGCCACGAGGAGGGGGTAGGGTTTCCCTCTGAGATTAAAGCCTGAGGCGTCTAGGCACAGGAGCCAATGGAACCAGCCGAGGCATAATACATAATACAGGGGGGCGCAAATGGACGAACTACATAAGTCACAGCTCGAAGTGGAAGGTAGGTACACAGCCGAGCGATTCGCGGATGATGTCGCCTTCATGTCCGTGGAAAATGTTCGCCGCTACTTGAGACGAGGCCCAGAGCACTATCCTAAACGCTGGAAAGACTTCGGCGTTGCAGCATACAAGGTGGGCAAGCGCGACTGGGTCATAGGAATTGCTGCTAGGCCAGATGAACTTGCCGCTGGCTATGCGGTAAGGACGCTGCCGCCCGCGACCGCCGATGCTCTTCAGAAGCTTGCGGAGTTAGCTAGCATTTTTGAACGGCGATTGCCTATCGCCCAAGTGGTCTCAACCTGCGAAGAGCATCTGTCAATTCAGGAGGTGGTAAGCCAGGTCAAGCAATTCGTTAAGGAAGCACCACCACCCGACAAGGTACTCACTGAGATTGCACGGACATTCATCCGTAAATAGCGTTTAGACCTTGAGCCTGTCAGCTACTCCGTAAGCAAGGTGCTGCCGGCGGACATCACTATCAGCCAGATTGCTGTATCGCCTAGTCATCACCAGACTGCTATGTCCAAGCATCTTTTGCAGACTGAAAGGATCGCCCCCATTCCTCAGGTAGAGAACTGCCTTTGTGCTCCTGAAGGTGTGAGGACTAGGTCTTGTCTTGATACCGGCTCTTTCGCCATAGCGCCGAATGATTTTCTGGACCCTAGCCTTATTGATAGGTCTACCATCTCTGGTCAGGAAAAAGTTGTCCGAGCTATTTGCTTCCGGCCGGTGAGATAGCTTACATTTGAGTAGTGCCTTTGTTAATTTTGACCCTATTGGGACATAGCGCTCCCTTTGCCCTTTACCCATTACCCTGAGATAACCATTGGTCAGGTCAACATCGTCAACGTTAAGGCCGCACAGCTCACTCACTCGAACCCCGGTATCGAGAAGCGTCAGCATTATTGTGTAGTCCCGATATCCCTCGCTGGTCTTTTTATCTGGTTGGGTAAAGATTCTCGCCAACTCCCCTTCCGAGAATGTAGGCATATTCCTTCTTGGCGTCTTTGGTATTTTTACCTTTGCCATCGGATTAACCGGTATCAACTCTTCTCTTTCCAGGAAGGAAAAGAAGCTCTTAATTGCCCTGGTGTAACTGGCTACAGAATCCGGGGATAGGGGGTTCTCCTGTGGCCGGGTAAACCGGTGTTGCGAGAAGGCTTTCTTGACCTGCAAGGCCAAAATGAATTCACGCAGGCACTGGGCATTCATACTGAATAGGTCGTTGGCCTGCTCGCCCAGAAACTCGGAGAAGTAGCGCACCGTATCGCAGACCCAGTCCACCGTCTTGTACGATTTCCCCTCTGCCTTGGCGCAGATACGATATGCTGCCAGTGCGTCTGTCAGTGTGGTCATTTTGTATCCCTCACACTGACAGACTACAGGGAAATTTTGGAGGGGTCTACGACTTAGTGCTACATAGCGGACTTTTTCAATCAGGTGCCCTTTTAGGGCATTAATGGGGTCATCCGAGGGGGATTCTGAGACTGTGGTAGGCCGTACAGGTCTCGAACCTGTGACACCCTGATTAAAAGTCAGGTGCTCTGCCAACTGAGCTAACGGCCCTTATTTAGCAAACAGCCAAATTGGCACCCTCCTTGGGAGAGTTAGCGTGTTAATCTTCGGCTTGT
>JAUVXS010000068.1 GCA_030603485.1 Dehalococcoidia bacterium | reverse complement strand
TAAAAGGAGGAAGAAATGGAAACACCAATTTCTCGTCCAGGTTTATTTGCCAGAAAGTCTACAGGGTTAGTGCGTGAAGTGGGACGGTTTGATGCTATTTATCTCAACATAATCTACATCAACATACCGCTGGGTTTACTGGTATTCACCACTGCCCCGTACATCTGGCCGGGGGTTAACATGGCTTTCGCCTATGCGCTTACGGTACTTGTATTGTTAATTCCAGTTGGTATGTATGCGTGCTTGGCAGCAGCCATGCCTCGTTCCGGAGGTGATTATATATACATTGGCCGCATTCTCCATCCATTTCTTGGAGTCATCTTTGCTATCTCTTTTATTTTGATTGCCGGACTTTTTGTAAGCGCCTTCGCTGCTTGGCTTACCCTGCTCGGCTTTAACCCAATGCTCATGGTTCTAGGTATCGTACTTAACAACGATGGATTACAGGCAATCACCACTACGCTTGGATCACCAATTTGGGTGTTTATAATCGGTGTAATGGGACTTGGCATCGTCTGGGCGTTGAGTCTGTTGGGATGGAGAACCGTCATTCCGGTTATGCGTGTCATGTTTTCGGTTGTTGCTCTAAGCCTGATAATAACCGTGATATTGATGGCCACAACCAATGCCAGCGAGTTTAGCAATATATTTTCAAAGTATGCGCCGTATCAGGAAATAATCACTGCTGCGCAGAATGCTGGTTATCCTGTTGGAGCAACCTCCTCTGCAGGAAAGGTTGTTCCGTTCATTGCCTTGGGTTGGACTGTCCTCGCTTTCTTCATGATGCCAGCGTATATTGGTGGTGAGCTTAAGTCACCAAGATTTACCCCGCTAATCGGAATGATGGCTGGCATGGTAATTACCGGAATTATTTTTGTAACAGTTGGCTGGTTAGCCTATCACACGTTTGGCCCGGACTTCCTGGGTGCCATGTCATTCCTCTTCTTTGAGGCAGCAGAGGCTTACCCGAACTTGCCAGAGCCAATGTTCTTTATGTTCGCCATGATGCTCACGAATAACATACCGCTGCTTCTCTTAATCGCCGTCGGCTTCATCTTTGCAATCTTCACTGGTATGTTTATAATCGCGATAGCCAATCATCGAATGATTCTAGCACTCTCACTCGACCGCGTTCTTCCAGACTGGTTGGCTGAGGTTCATCCGCGCTTTCACACTCCGGTACGAATCAATGCACTATTTACTATTATTTGTGTCCTTTTCCTTGCTTTATACGTGTTTGGTCCACCACTCTTATTCGGATTTGTGTATAGTGCGGCAGTGTTGCAAGCTTTTTCCTTTTTGCTCACAGCTCTTGCAGCTATCTTTTTCGTAAAACGCGCTCGCCATATCTTCGAAGCCTCTCCCTTTAACCAGCGTATTGGGCGCCTTCCTGTCGAGAGCCTGTTCGGTATTTTATCAGCAATCGTTTATTTATTCGTTATATACGTATTAACTACCAACTCAGACATTGGTGCGAATGACAAGGTTGGCTTGATCTCTATTGGTATCATAGCTTTTACTGGCATCCCGGTGTATTTTATTTCTCGCTGGGTTAATCGCAAACGCGGAGTTGATATAACAATGGCCTTCCGTGAACTTCCGCCCGAGTAATAACGAATTCACACAATCTCCGGCGAGGTGAAAGGAAACATGTGTAGGCTGGTGCTCAGAGATAAAGTTCGTATGCCTTCTGTATTTAGGAAGGGTAATTTCCAAGTAAGGTAAGTTGATAACGAGAGTTAAGTACGGACCAATGATTTCCGAAATGACTTGGCAAGAGTTGCGCGATGCCGCTGCCGAAGACTATGGCGTGATACTTGCAGTAGGTTCCAATGAACAACATGGCCCCCATCTGCCACTTGCTACAGACACATTGATAGCTTTAGCTATAGCTAAGGGCGTGGCGGAGCGGACACGAACCTTGGTTGCGACTCCACTGTACTACGGTTACAAATCGAAGCCGCTAAGTGGTGGTGGGCAAGGTTTCCCAGGGACAATATCACTACGGGGTGCGACTCTAGTTTCTCTAGTAAGAGATTTAATCTGTGAATTCATTCGCAGCGGATTCAAAAAGATCACAGTCTTGAATCATCATATGGAAAACACTAACTTTACATATGAGGGTATTGACCTTGCTATGCGGGAAGTCAACGACCCATCGGTACGGGTTATCTCAATAGATAACCCGTACGCCACTATCGACCAGAAGGCAATTGCAGATATGTTCCCTGAGGATTTCCCTGGCTGGGACGTTGAACATGCCGCCATCACCGAAACGAGCCTGATGTTGGCATTGTACCCTGAACTGGTTCGAAGAGACCGCATTGCTGATGATCAAGCTGAACGCCACCCACCCTATGATATGATCCCAGCTCCCCCAGATACCATTCCTGCTAGTGGGGTGCTGTACAAAGCGACGTTCGGAACCCTAGAAAAAGGCAAGAACCTTTATGAGATGGTAGTCGAAGGCATTTCCGCAGCAATAAGGAGGGAATTCGGTGATTAAAAATATCAAATCAGCAGAAAAACACGTCATAGAACTCGACCAGCGTGGATTGCGCATCGATGGGGTTTTCCGCCCCCTCGTGTCTGGCGAGTTTGAGTATTGGCGGCATCATAGTCTGTATTGGCGTAAGATTATTCGTATAATGCGTGATAGTGGACTGGAATTTATCGCGACCTTCGTGTGTTGGGATTTCCATGAATTGAAGCGAGGTGAATTCGACTTCACAGGCCGCACACATCCGTCTCGCGATTTAGCTGGGTTTATTGACTTATGTGCTGAAGAGGGGCTTGGTGTGATGATTCGAGTTGGCCCAAATATAGATGCCGAATGGCCCACACGAGGGCCAGCACCGGATGTCACCCCACTCGAACGCATGCATCCAAAATACCTCAGGCGGACACGTGAATATATTAAAGCCCTCGAACCAATCTTGGTACCACGCCTTGCTACCCGGGGTGGTCCTATTGTATTGGTGTCGATCGACAACGAAGCATATTTCCCTTACTCAACGGATGTGGAGTCTGATCCTTCTGCTGGGAGCATGCCCGTTCCCTATGATGCTGATTTCGTTATGAAACGCTATCATGGATGGCTAGAGCGATACTACGGTTCTTCAGCTAAACTGGCATCAGGTTGGTCTCGACCAGAGATTACGTTTACTCAAGTCACTGAACCCGACTACTACCGGGCAGGACTAAAGGAGACATTGGATTCCTTTGATTTCATTACCGATACATTACGAGAAAGCTTTGTTGAACTCAAAGCTATGTGTACTGAAATCGGTATTGATGTTCCAATCTATATCAATATGAAGCCGTTCACTCACTACATCGACTGGCGTGTAATCGAGCAAGTCGTTGACTCTCATGGCATAGGCCTGCATATGCCGAATGCCTGGCCTGGCGACCAAAAATTGGTTGTTAGTTGGTACATTCGTTTGCTACGCGCCATGAATAAATTTCCTTGGGCTCCAGAATTTCAGGCTGCAACTAGTATTGGTCTTGACCACATTTTTGGCATCCTAGATGAAAATCAGGGTCGTTTCACCACCATGTTAAGTATGGCTCTCGGATTGCGTGGGTTGTGTTACTACATGTTCGTAGAACGTGATGATTCACACTTCGCACCTATCAGTCCGATTGGTAAAACTCGACCACAACTTGCAGGATTCCGCGAGGCTATCAATATATTAAAGCAACTACGTCCCGATCAGCATATTGCAGACACCGGGTTACTCTGGTCAATTGATCATCACAGATGTCAGGTTGCAAGCAGATTCCCGAACTGGCGCAACCTTTATGACATCTGGATCGATATGGATAAACCGAAAGAACTAGAACCATGGTGGGAAGCATTCCGCAGTTTACAGAGTAATGACGTAGATTTTGATTTGGTGCCCATAGATCGAGATTTTAATGACTACAAAACCCTAATTTATGCTGGGCCAGACTTCTGTCACCGTGCGGAGTTAGAGAACCTAAAGAAATGGATGGACAAGGGAGGTAAATTGATCGTTAAAACATCCATCCCATTTCGCTCCACTAATTCACAGGAAGGAGAATTCATCGACATAGCAAAGGCAATCAACAATTCTCCCAATCTGATCATACGACCTTGGGGTCAATTGAGCGATGTGCTCAAGCAAGCAGGCGTGCAATCTGCTATTGTAGCCGGAAATACTGATTTTTGGACCTTTGCTTATCGAGAAAGTGATGCTTGGACCCTATTTATTGCGAACGTTGGCACAGAGCCTGCCCTCGCATTAGTTCACCTTGGGCCGGCTTTCCTTAAGCAAATCAATGGCAGAACCGTAACAGATTTACTCAGTGGGTGCAAGTGGAAGATAACACACGAAGGTTTATGGGATGAGGTGCCAACTATGACACCGAACGAAGTTTGTTGTCTTAGAATACCAGTGAAGGAGATTTGAACATGGGTAGAGTTGATGGAATGGTAGCTCTTGTAACCGGTTCAAGCCGTGGTATAGGACGCGCGATCGCAATAGCACTTGCCGAAGAAGGAGCTGACGTCGCGGTTAATTTCTTCAATTCCGAGAAGGCTGCTAAGGAGGTTGCCCAAGCCATTCACGATGTCGGGAGAAAGGCACTGCTCATTCGTGCTGACGCATCTAAAGTCACTGAGATAAAGCACATGGTGAGGAAGACCGTGGAGCATTTCGGCCGGATTGATATTCTGGTGAATAATGCTGGAGGGGGGAATTATCAAAATTTCGAAGACATCTCTGAGTCTGAATACGACGAAATACTTGACCTTCACTTGAAAGGGCCCTTTTTTACAGCACAAGCAGCAGCCCCATATATGCGAGCACAAGGACGTGGCCGTATCATAAATATAGGCTCCGAACTAGCATACATCGGGTATCCGGAATTAATTCATTATACTGCGGCTAAAGGGGGGGTCCTTACATTGACGAAATCGTTAGCACTGGCGCTGGCACCTACTATCAATGTCAATACAGTATCTCCAGGTCCAATCGCAACCGAAACGTTTATGGCTGGCCCGGAGTTCGTTGATGAGATTCGTGATCAGATCCCGTTGAAGCGCTGGGGACGACCTGACGACGTGGCTCGCACAGTGGTCTTCCTCGCTTCCTCAGATGGTGACTTCTTCACAGGACAGACGCTGGATCCGAATGGCGGTACCGTGATGCCATGATGAGAAAAAATGAAGTGCTTAAAGCGAGAATTCTAGATTGGCGATATCGCTGGGATTTGTTGTTACAATAAATGCAGATGAATAGGGATTTTACAATCTTCTTCAGCAGTGACCTACATGGTTCGGAGAGATGTTGGTTAAAGTTCGTTAATGCCGCCAAGGTCTATCAAGCACAGGCACTAATAATGGGTGGTGATCTTACTGGTAAGGCTATTGTTCCTATAGTGCGTAACGACAATGGCTACTATGAGATGGAGTTTTTGGGGCAGCGATCGCGCCTGGCGAAAGAAGAATTACCCGATGCTGAGAAACGTATACGTTTCAACGGGTTGTATCCCCATATCTGCGATTCAGATTGTGTATCACGGTTGAAGGAAGAACCTGAATATCTTGACGGGCTTTTCAAAGAATTGATTAACGAACAACTGACGCGGTGGCTCGCAATCGCTGAAGAGCGATTGGAACCACAGGGCGTGCCGTGCTTTGTAATGGCTGGCAATGATGACAGTTTGTACGTGGATGATATCCTGAATACTAACCCCTACGTTATCAACCCCGATATGAAAATAGTCTCGATTGGCCCATACCAGGTCCTGTCATGCAGTTGGACACCGCCAACACCGTGGAATAGTCCACACGAGTGTTCAGAGGAAGAATTATTGGCAAAGCTGCGCCCACTTGTGGATCAATTGCAACAGGGAATACCAACGATCTTCAATCTCCACTCGCCACCTTATAGAACTAGCCTTGACGATGCGCCTGAGTTACGGGCCGACTTCTCAACCGTAGCATTCGCTGGCGAACCCAAGATGATACCTGTCGGTAGCCACACAGTGCGAACACTGATCGAGGAAGTGCAGCCACTGGTGGCCTTACACGGACACATTCACGAATCACGTGGGTTGATGAAGATAGGTCGCACTACTTGTGTTAATCCAGGTAGCGCATACAGCGATGGAATCCTTCATGGCTGCCTGGTGAGACTAAAGGGAGACAAGTTAAGTAATGTCCAACTTCTACGAGGATAATGGTTTGATAGAATCTCGTGATCAGTCTTGCATTACAAGTTCGGGAGTAAATCTAGCTGAGGAGGGCCGCTATCTTATTGAAAAGGCAGCACGAAAAGGAATCCCACTTCGCCTAACTGGTGGTGTAGCAATATGGATGCGAGCCTCCAACGAGGCGCGAGTAGTTCTAAGTCGGCACTATCCTGATCTGGATCTCGTTGCGCATAGCAAGCATTCGCCTATACTGCAGAAGATGTTAACGGACCGCGGTTATAAGCCGGAGTGCCGGTTTAACGCTCTCCATGGCGATAGACGTCTACTTTACAGTGCTGCAGATAGTACCTACGACCTCGACGTATTTCTCGATCAGTTACATATGTCACATAAACTCGATCTGGGACGACGACTAGAAGTGGAAGAATTTACAATTCCTGCTGCTGAACTAATACTGACAAAGCTCCAAATAGCTGAGATAAATTACAAAGATCTTAACGATGTGGCGATGCTGCTCTTTGACCATGAACTTACAGATGAGGACAAAGCGTACAAGCTGAATATGCGATGTTTGGCGGAACTATGCTCTACGGATTGGGGCCTGTTCACCACTGTGAACGATAACCTAGAAAAGATGCGAGATATATTGCCAGAACTGCTGCTAGATGATTCTCGAGAGAGCCTTATCCTGTCTCGTATAAAAGAGTTCCAGCGCCGCTTGGTAGTTGAGCCAAAGACGTATAGATGGAAGTTACGAGCAAAGGTAGGACGCCGAATTTGTTGGTATGAAAGACCTGACGATGTAGATCATGCTTGGAAGCTACACTCTCAGTAAGTATCTAGCGTTTGTTATTACTTTCTTAGTGTAACTGAATCAATATTACCTCTCCACTTTTGGAGTGAACCCCTGAGGCTGGACACATTGGGTTAGGAAGGTTTGGCATGGTCAAGTGCCCTGTAATAGGGACGGAAAGGACTTTGCCATGAGGAACCAAAGACGTTTCAGTATCGAGTTCAAGAGTCAAGTTATCCATGACCTCTTGAGCGGTGAAAGCAGCCCGGCTCAACGCAGACCTTGTTGGAGCTATCAATATAGCTCAAAAGGCAACTGTCAACTTGCCTATCGTCTCGCCCTCTCCACTGGGGATGAGGGTAGGGACAAGCCCCCTGCTTTAGCTGGGGGTGGTTGACTTTTTACTACTGCCAACAAGGAGGCGATGCTTATTTGAGAACAGAAATAGTAGAGCCAGGTATTTATTAAGTTAACAAAAAGGAGGGTTTCCAAATGCCAAAGATTGTAAATTGCTGGAACGAGTGGGACCCGTTAAAACGCGTGATCGTAGGAAGGCCAGAAGGAACGAACATGACAGCTCTGGAGCCGGGCTGGCGCTATAATAAACCGGAAGGTGGCTTTCCGCTGGGGTCGTACGGGCCATTTCCACAGGAGTTGGTGGATGCGGCCAACAAACAAATGGACTATTTCGTGTCGGTACTTGAGCAACGGGGAGTGAAGGTCGACCGGGTAGTGGTTCATCCTTGCATGTTTAATAAACCAGTTTCGACGCCGGATTGGACGCAACTGAACTGCTATGGCATCAACAACCCCCGGGATGTGTTTCTGTGTCATGGTAAATACCTCATTGAGTCCGCGGCGTCGCAGCGCTCGCGGTATTATGAGTACCTGAACCTACGACCACTCTTTGAGCAATACTTCAAAGAGGACCCTGAACTTGTTTGGTTTACCACTCCCAAGCCGCGGTTGACGGACGAGTCATTCGTTAGAAACTATTACTACTACTTCGACAACGTATGGACGGACGAAGAGAAGAGGCAGCGGCTGTATAACTGGGAGTTCCAGGTGACCGAGAAGGAGCCTCTTTGGGACGCTGCCGATGCCATGCGTTTAGGCAAGGATATTTTCATTCAGGGCTCATCCGTGACGAACAAGAGTGGGGTAGACTGGTTGAAGCGAATGTTCGCTGAGCTTGGTATCCGGGTTCACCATATATTGGTCGACTCTACCCCCCCACGCAACGTACCGGGCAGCTATCATCCGCGGCACATTGACGCTAACCTAGTGTCATTACGGCCAGGATGCATGATGTACCACACGCATCACCCGGTGCGCACTCCGGAGTTTTGGGAGTTGTTCAAGAAAAACGACTGGCAACTGATTCCTGCAGTGGAAACGACCTTCTCGCGCGATGATAACATAACCCTAGGAGATTTCCCACCGGGGGCTGTCATAGGACCGATGAATACTTTTTCCATCGATTCGAAGACAGTCTGTGTAGAAGCGCATGAAAAAGAGTACAGCGAGCAGCTGGATAAGCTCGGGTTTGAGGTGGTCCCTATTCCGTATGAAAAGGTGATCCCGTTTGGCGGCGTCCTGCACTGCACGACACTGGATATCTATCGAGAGGGCAAAATGGAGGATTACTTCCCGAACCAGATTGAGGGTTATTAATGGGTAAATAAGGCTCTTTCCTGTTAGGTGTTGGGACTTCCCCTAGGTTGGCTCTGCTTATTACTAAAGAGGTACAACGAGGGTCACACTTAACGGGAAAGAGTATTAGTATTCTGCGAAAAAGGTTATGGATAAAAACAAAACCAAGACATTCGTGATTGCTCTTGGTGGCAACCGTTTTTGAGCGTCTGAAAAAGATAATTGTCGAGGAGCTTCTAGTTGAGGAAAAAGAGATAAAGGGAAAAATCAGGCGGGCTCTGCCAGGGGAAACTGGGGTGCCAGTGGTTTCCATAACACTGGTTTAAATAACACCTCCCCCCCTCCCGTGTGGGGCCTCAGCCGTAATCGGGCAAGTGGCATCCCGCCTTAAAATGGCAACGGGCGTAAATATTTTTGCATAACCCCTTGACAAAAGTGATATTCAGTGGTAGTGTGCTTATACCAAGGTGCGTTAATGAATGAAGAAGTCAGGCAATCAAAAAGTATCAAGATGAAGACGAGCATTGTGTCCAAGGCTCACCAAAAGGCTAAAGATGCGGGAAAGACGCTTGGCAGGTGGATTGAGGAGGCAATAGAGGAGAAGATTGAGAGAGACGAAAAGGAAGGTTAAATAAGGTTAAATGGAAAAGACCTGTGAGGGCAGGTCTTTCTGGGGTAATTGGTAGTGATATTAAGTAGCTATTGTTAT
>JAUVXS010000063.1 GCA_030603485.1 Dehalococcoidia bacterium | reverse complement strand
GTTTCACCAGGCTACCAGGGACTATTCAAAGAGTTCAGCACTTACTTTGCCAAAGAGATGGAGGCAATCGGTGATGATACTCTGGAACAGGAACTGGATATCCTGGATATACTCGGTGGATATGTAGCAAACTAGCTTATGGGCTAGCCTCAAGGAAGGCAGCGTCAATGGTACTTTTATTACACGGTTGATGGGCATATAATTGAGTACGAACACAGTCGACTGCATGCGAAAGATAAGTGACAGTGGCACAACTATCTGGTGAGGACAACATAACTTTGAGCGAGAGGTTTACCAAGCTCTATGACGAACACCTGTCCGGCATCTTCCGCTATATCAGTTACCGTATAGGTGATGTAGCGGTAGCAGAGGACCTGACCTCCGTCGTATTTGAAAAAGCACTGGCCGGATTCCACAGCTATAAAAGAGAAAAGGCGGCACCACAAACGTGGCTACTATCAATCGCGCGTAACACGCTGACGGACTACTTCCGTAGAGCGGCAAGAAGCCAATCCGTACCTCTAGAGAATGCGGATGGCGTTTCTTCAGCAGGGCCTTCTCCGGAAGAAGAAGTGGAGAGGATAGAAGAGGTAGAACGGTTGCGCTTATGCCTGGAGAGATTGGGACACCAGGAGCAAGAGATAGTTTCGCTCAAGTTCGGTGCAGAAATCACCAACCGGCGCATTGCCATTATGCTTAGTCTCTCCGAGTCTAATGTCGGCGTCATACTATTCCGAGCACTGCGTAAACTCAAGGAATGCTTTATGGAGTGGCTGAATGGGAAGGGAAGATAACATCGAAAAGAATTACACAGAATATCTGGACAGGCTGCTTGCCGGGGAGGAAGTGGTTACTGGTGAGGATGTTGACGAGGATTTGAGGGAGATACTCGACTTTGCCCGGAAGATGATGTCTCTCGGCAACGAGCCCTCTCCTGCCTTCAGAGCGGAACTCAAGCGAAAATTACTCCGGAAGTTGGCCGAGGAAGAAGCAACAGCCCGTAAATCGGGAGAGGAGTCAGGTTTCCGGCAGCGATTAACGCAATTCTTCCCGAGCAGCCCCTTATGGCGTATCGTCAGCAGTGCTGCGGTGGTCGTTATTATCGTATTTGCCGCCGTAGTCTGGTACTCCGGTGGATTTGGTCCGTCTCCAGCACCTATACCTGCCCCTACCCCAACACCATCTCCTGCGCCGGCTCCTACACCAACACCTACACCCATGCCCACTCCGACTCCGGCACCGGTGCCGACGCCATTACCAACACTGCAGGTAAGCGCTATCCCTACCCAGGATTCTTACCTGCCTGGGGAAGAGGTTGACATAGAGTTCTCGTTTATTAACACGGACTCAGAGCCGATTACAGTAACTCCCTTTCCACCGGAGATACAAATTATGCTGCCTAGACCATACGAGGCAGTTCGGTCCTTTACCTCCGGTGAGCAAGAGCTAATGCTGAAGCCGGGCGAGAGGATGACCTATAACCTCACTTGGGACCAGCGAGATGAGAACGAAAAGCAAGTAACACCTGGCTGGTATTACGTTGACGTCAAGGACATTACGGCTACCAGAGACACTTGGACGACACAGTGGAGTTTCGGGACTGTAGCTAAGCTGCTCATTCGGTTCCCCCAGGGAGCTATGGAAAGAAGTTTTAACATAAACCAGTCTCAGGCGGTAAATGGTCTTACCATCACCCTAAAACGCGTGGAACTGACAGCAACGGGAGCTAGATTCTACGCATTTACTATACCGCCCGGGTACAGTCCACCTGAACAACCCGAACCTGTTATACCGCCGATGCCTCATCCACCACCTCCTGAAATGGTTCCCGTTCATGCCGAATATACTATAGATGGTGTCACCAAAGACGCTGGATATTCTGGCATCGGTTCTGAGGATGATGGTATAAGACTTATCTGGGATGACCTTGACCCAGTGCCGAGCGACGCCAAGGAATTAACCTTCATCATCACCCATTTTGGCGACTGGGAAGGCCACTGGGAGTTCAAGATACCGCTGGAGTAGTCGGGGGTGCCAAATGAAAAAGCTGATTAATCTAAGTATCTTGTTTTTGAGTTTAATCCTGCTAGCTTCCATAGTGGTGGCTCCTTGGCTGATGAGGACTTCGACCTCTCGTAGCTTGTTGATAATTTGCTCTGGCATGTAAGACTTTCTGACCATCTAATGCCCCCCTTTCTTAATTTCCAGACTAACATTATGCCTGGACTCCTTTTTGGGGGGCAGGCCGTAGTCGTCTTAAAGATTATTATGAGTTTTTCTATCTCCACAGTCTTCCATGCCTATTTGGCTCTTTTGATTGTAAGTCAAACGATGTAACACTATACCATTGACACCCACTACTGCGGGGGATAGAATCTTCGTAGATTAAGCTGTAAGAATGAAACCAAGCGGGACAGTATATTAGGTATAGCCAGCATGAAAAGAGACAAACATAATTTACCTATATTCATTAGCATTCTATTGGCGTTTCTCACTTTTCTCTCTATCTGGTATCTTGGCGAAGTAGCACTGCCAACCGTATACATTGTATTTTCGCTGTTAGCTGGACTGTGGGTCTTATCTATCCTTCTGGTGCAATTCGTACGGAAGTTAGAGGAATTTATATCGTGGTCAGCCGTGACTAACGCTTTTATAATATACGTTGGAGTGTTATTTATATCGCTTTCCCGCTTTAAGGAAGCCATAGCCAAAGTGAATTTGGACATCAATATGATTGGTGTTGGACTAGCCTTGATTGCCATAGGCATAGCACTGACAACCCAACAAGAGAAAGCAAAACCTGATGATAAGAACTCGATGGAAAACTCAACTACCAAAGTCTCCGATGAAGAGAAAGAAACAATGACGAGTCAACAATTGCCAAGCATAGATATAGTATTAGATGAAGTAAGGCGAACGCTGGATTTCCAATTTGAGCAACTTGATGGTCTAGTTACAAAATCGGGCATAGTGCTCGGTGTTTCTAGTGTAATCCTTGCCCTATTGGTCAATAATTTATTAGGGCAATCCGACTTGGTCAATTTGCTATTGGTCGGAGTAGCAGTAGCGTTTATCTGTTTATCTATAATTCTCTCTTTTATATCAATCTCTATGGGCAAATGGGATAAGCCACCACAGTTGGAACGTCTGCGGTCACATTACATCACTGAGCCAGCAAATGAAACTAAGTTGAAAATCATTGATATTGTCAGGGACGCTATAGAAAAGAATGATGACGGTATAAAGATGAGAGTCCGCCTTTGGAAAAGTTCCTACTTTATTCTCGCAATAGGTTTGGGGTTGTTAGCTGTTTGGATAGGAACTGTTGTCTGGTAATCGGCAAGGGTGTAAAATACTAGTAGAGGATTGCAGGTATGGAAGAAAAAGAGGAAAAACAGGAGAAGCAAGACAAACCTGAGAATAAGGTAGAATCTCCGCCAAAGATGATTGACCCTCAACTCGCAAAGACTGTTGAGTTTGCGGAAAAGGCAAAGAAAAAGAAGACTCACCGATTTGAGAGGGAATAACTATGCCAGATAAGCCACCGCAAGAGCCACCACCTGAGCTTAATTCGCCCGAACCAAAACCCAAACCACCGCCCGTAGAGATTGACCCTCTACTGGGAGACTACATTGAGAAAGACTTAGACCCCAAAAAGAAATAGGTCTTTTTCACAAACTATTGATGATGTGGTTATAATGGGAAATAAGCAGGACAAACAAGATAGAACAAACAAAAAAGCGGAGCAACAAAAGCTACCCCAAAAAGTGCCACGCAAAAGGATTGACCCCTTACTTCGGGATTATGTTCATAAACTTGAAAAATCTATCAGGAAGAGTGGAATAAGGCACAAATAGAGGGAGAACGTCTCCGCTCTCTCTCCTCTTATTAAACTCCATTGACACCCATACTGTGTGGGGATAGAATCTATTATATGAAGCTAGACGACTGGTTGAAAATTAAGAAACGCTTCAAGAACAACCTCCTACTTGGGAATGGGGCAAGTATAGTTGTTGATAGTCGTCTTTCTTACCGCTCCTTATATGAGCAAGTCTGCAATAGTGGGAAGCTAAACGATGAGCTTTTAAATATGTTCGAACACTTCGAGACATCAAACTTCGAATTCATATTGAGACTACTGTTGGAAGCCAGTCAAGTTAATGAAGTTTTAGATATTGAAGACGACAAAACTAAAGAATATTACTATGAACTGAGAGACGCACTTATCAGCACTATAAGAGACATTCACCCAACACATGAAAGCGTAGAGCATTTACTGACTCCGATAGCAAATTTCCTCGTTAACTTTGGAACAGTGTTGAGCCTCAATTATGACTTATTGGTATACTGGTCAATGCTTGTAGGTAATGACAACCTAGAGTGCCGGTGGTTCAAAGACTGTTTTGTTAGCGGGGAATTCGAAAAGCATTTCCATTATCTATACAAGCCGCACCCACCAGCAACAGGTTCGACTCTTGTCTTTTACCCTCACGGTAGCTTATTCCTTGCGACGGACATCTATAGTGATGAAGTTAAACTAAGCCGTTCTATGGACGATTGTCTATTGGAGACGATCCTATCTAAATGGCAAGAAAAGGATTACATACCGTTATTTGTCAGCGAAGGTGCTACTACCGAAAAGTTCCGTGCCATAACACGTAGTAATTATCTAAACACGGTATACGATTCCGTGCTTACGCAAATCAGTGGGGCACTAATGATCTATGGCTGGTCTGCAAGCGAACAGGATGAACATATATTTGATGCTATTGATCATGAGGGTATAACCGATATTGCCATATCTGTACATACCGAGAACCCAAACTGGGCATCTTACCGTGATAGGATTGAAGACAGAATTGCTAGGACGCATCATTTAAGAGAATCTAATCTTTACTTCTTTGATTCTCAAAGTGAGGGTTGTTGGATTTACTAAGTAAATATAGAGAATTCACCAAATGAAAACCGAAATGGGTGAATACATAGTCGGTGCTTGTCTTAAACTCCTGAAGGGGTGTGAGTTCGTTGACTACAATGTAAGACGACCTGGTGGTGGTCTTGTAGGTCTTGATGAACTAGATGTTATGGGGTTGGATTTCAAGAATAAGACTGCATACCTATGTGAAGTAACTACTCATCTGGAAGGGTTACAATATGGAAAAAACAAAATAACCACCGCAAAAAGGATAAGAACGAAATATCTTAAAATGCAAGAGTATGCTGATAATCACCTCTCGGACTATTTCATTAACCGTCACTTCATGTTCTGGTCACCTGTTGTGACACCTGGTGTAAGGAATGAATTAGAGAAAATCAAGGGATTCGAACTAGTTATCAATGACGATTATGCTTCTTACGTTGGTCTACTCCAAGAATTCGCAAGGAAGGCAACATACGACAGGGGAAATCCCGTTTTTCGGGTATTGCAAATACTTGGTCATTTGAGACGGGATAAAGAGTAAACATCATAAGTATCCCCCACAGGCAAAAACAAGGGATTAGCTCATCACTAGCCCCCGGACAAGTAGAGGAGCCACCACTGAAGGATTAACCGACTGTACCCTAGTGCTCTTTTATCAACTTAATAAGGTCTTCTTTCAGAAAGACTCGCTTCAGAAACAAGCTGTTTCTCACCTGCCTTTCCGTTATTAAGGTGCAACATCACCCATTTAGTCATGTCTTCGATGGTCGAGTTTATCGACCCGCAAGGGCCGGTGGCGTCAAGGACTCGAAAAGGAATCTTTGTGTGCTCCCCTGTCAATGATAAGTAAGGCTGAGGGAAGTCGTCGGCCTTCTGTGAATCAATGACGCTGAAATTGCTGTGCTTCATACCGAGAGGTCTGAAAATACGCTCAGCGACAAATTCTTCCCAAGAGCCGCCGCCCAAACAACCCACCAATATTCCGACGACCATGTACATGAGATTATTGTATTGAAAGACATCCCGGAAGCCGGCATTAGGCTCCAGATAGCGAAGGCGGCGGTAAAATTCATCACGGCTCCTGCTTGACAAGATCCAAAGAGCATCGTAGCCGGGCATCCCGGTTCGATGGCAGAGAAGGTCGCGTGGGGTGACATGAAGAGTCGCGTAATCGTCGTAGAGGCGAAAGTCGGGCATATACTCGATCAGTGGCGTATCCAGATCGAGCTTGCCGTCATCTACCAGCATCCCAACTGCCATTGCTGTGAATGCCTTTGTACTTGACCCGATGGCGAACAGGGTTTTGGAAGTCACAGGGAGCTGATTTTCCACATCTCTGTAGCCGAAGCCTTTCGCGTAAACGACTTCACCGTCCTTGACAACTCCCACGGCCATTCCAGGTACTGTCCACTCAGCTATAGTCTTCTCGGCATACTTTGGGAAGCCTTCTAACTAAATGGGTTCTTTCGAGACTGCCTTCATGTTTTCCCCTCAACTGTGGCTTTCACCTGCTGAACCGTCAAGTCTGGTCTGGCTCTCGAAGGGCCAAAGCCATCACACCGGTCACGTGTAGGGCTGCGATGCTGGTTCCTGTGTCCATCAACTGCGATGAATCTTAACAAATCTCGCCAGGACTCGTCAACGTCGTTCCTGCCAACGGGCAAGCTGGACGCACGTCGCGTGAATCGGTTCGAAGGTCGTGCCTGGGGGTCAACCCTCGGCACCTCGCTTTAGTCGCTGGGGTGGCGAAACCGACAGCCCGGCACGGGTGTGCTCTCTGGGTTGGCATTGAGAGACGGTGGTTGATGGGAACCGTCAAAGCCATCATGTTACGATAAGATAGTAGTTAACTTGGCTCCCCGAGTAGGACTCGAACCTACAGCCTAGCGGCTAACAACCACTATAAAAAGGTCCGCTGAATTCCACGCCTGAGGATTAGGCATGACATTAAGACATAAAAAAGGAACGATATTTACAGTCGCTTACTGCATGAGCCTGATGGCTTCTCCGAGAAAGTAGGGCCAAGCGATGATGCCCAAGAGGATTTTCCACCATACCAGACTAGCAAAGCTCCAGGTGAACAGCCAGCCGATAAACCAGATGGTTCCACCCATTGCACCCCCCATACCCTTGTTCATAGTTTCGCCTCCTTTACCACTTCATTTAATTAATATTTCCCATTTCAATTCGCAATGAAGCATCCTGACCTTCATTGCTTTGTCACTAATAATATGACCATGGTACCTTGTTGTCAATCTCCACTAGAAGCCGTATCGAAGAATTGTCCAACCTTTAGTCTAACCGTGGTAGATATCCAAGTCAATATCCTTCTGGGAAAGAGGTATAAACCCTGGTGGGCATGTCGAATGTAGTTAGGGAGTTGGGAAGGGAGGTGGTGATGGCATTAGGTAACCTAAGATTTGCTGTGTAGCTGCTGGATGATTCTCTTGATGCGATTGGTGTCAGCTGTTACTCGGTTTAAGAGTATGTCAAGTTCAGCTAGTAGCCTGTGCTTTTCTTGGTCGGGAGACATTGGGTGCTCTGATGGTAGGTAGCCGGCTAGATTAAACAGCTCCTGCTCATCAAGTCCTAGAGGTTTGGCAATCTTACGTAAGACATTCACCGAGGGATATCGCTGGGCCTTCTCAATACGACTGAGGTGAGTTGCAGATACCCCTGATTTGGTAGCGAGAACTGGCAGTGTTAGTCCTATCCTGTTTCGCTGGCGCTTAATAAGGCTTCCTAGGTTTTGAGTGTCATTCATTGTACTTTATTAAAAGATTATTGCCTTAGCTTCCAGATATACAAAAGGCTATTGACCTGCCCCCTCTTTCTTTGCCTCCTCAAGTTCCTTTATTTTACCGAAGTCATACCAGATTTGACAGTTGCAGCAGAAACCCTCTTGGCATAATAGAGGACCCCTTCCCGCCTTTTCGGCATAAGGACACGTCTCACCTTTGTGATACTCTAGCTGTTGCATGCTGCTTACCTCCTGCGGGCAACAGATGGCCGCGCTACAAAACCCATGTCAGTCACGCCACTTATCTCTCCTGAATGTTCCAATTTGTCAGTTCGTTAATGGTCTTGTTGCCACTTTGTGCTGGATAGTATTTGAGCACTGCCCCCCCCACTCTAGGTCTCGCCTTTCTCTATTCTAGCTAGATGCGTTATAGATACACCCGACATTTCATAAAGCTGTTTTAGCGTAAGCGGTATGCTTTGCCTTTGCTCCCTGATTATCTTACCTATATTCTGCTTACTGCTCATTTACTCTTCGCTCCTCCCCGAATCTTTTAGCAGGAGTATATCATAGCGCCTCTTCCCCACTTACTTTTTCACCAATAGCTGCTAGTACCAGACCGACGAATGAAACCACATACGGAATAAGCAGGATTACTGGGAAGACTCCTGTCGAGAACCAAACGATAAAAATAGAAGCCAAGTAGGTAACTGGCAACAATAGAAGCCCCACAAAAATAGTCCAAACGCCAAACACTGCAAACAACACATATAGAGCCCAAATAACACAGACAGCTCCCGCTATAAACCACAGAATCATACCTGCGCAACCAATAGTGTTCCCTGTTGCTCTCCTGGCTTTCTGAATCAATCCCATTTGAACCTCCTATTGCCTCCAAATGAGCTAGCTGAACAGCACTCGTTCACTCCGCCCATAAACCTCGTTTTCTCATCTTAGCATATTGCTCCAACTGCACCAGCACTTGGCTATACCGTTCATCAGGGTCAAATATATAAGCTCTTGCATATCCCTGGCTGACCAGTTCAGCATTCACAAATACTCCGTCCACATAAACATAGCGTAGGAGGCGCCCGTATTCATCACAGTCTCTTTTACCACTCTGTAGCTCAACCACTTTACCCCCGACAAGCTCCCTATTTCTGGCAGAAGCTTCAGCACTATAGGGTTCGCCTAGCTCCGGGGTGTCAATGCCCAAATAACGAACACGACTACCATCTGCCAGTTCTATAGTATCACCATCAATTACCCGTGCCACAAGTACCTGCTCCATTGTAGGAGCACTGGTGGTATGCCAAAGAGGGTATCCTATACCCAATCCTATGGCAAGCCCCAAGAGCAGGATAGCGAGAACAACTAACCTACTGCTCTTGAATTTGGTCTGGAGTTGTAACTTCAATTTGAGGAATCCCTTCATACTCCTGAATCAATCCAGTAACACAGATGGTTTTGCCTAAATAATAATCCTCCGGTGGTTGAGGGAAATTGCCACGATTTTCACCCCAGATAATCACAACAAACCGCTCTGAGCTAGGGTAGTCCTTACCTATATTTAGCCAGGTGGGCTTTCCGCTACTTGTAGCATCATACTTGGTTCCTACTACCGGCCCACATACGGTAGTTCTATCGCCAATGTGGTCTTTGGCTTTATCCCAAGAAATTGCACCAGCAGGAGTGGGAGGAGTTTCTGTCTTTGGGCTTGGTTCTGGTGCTATAGGTGGTGTGGGGACAGTCTCTGCTCCCGATTGGGCGAGACCAGCGTTAAAACCTCCAGTGAAACCAGCGTTATAACCTCTCTGATAGGCCTCTTCTATATCCTCTTTTGTATATTGTCCACAGCCAATAACTGAGACAACTAGTAAAAGAGTTAACCCTATAAGCAGAATTGAATACCACCTATTCTTATTTCTCATTTCAACCTCCTAGTCACCTTGATAATCAAGGTCCTTCAAAAAGTAGTTCAGTCGTGTCAATCAAAAAGGGCACCACCCACCGCCATATTACTTAGCAGTTCCAGTGCCCTTGTTTCATCCTCATCACCCCTCACGCAAGCGTTACGACTGTATTGTTCTTAAGCCATTTTCAGTGTTGGAACTTGAGTTTAGTGCCTTCTTAGGTGGTTGTCAATACCTTGAGACAAGGACGCATCAG
>JAUVXS010000059.1 GCA_030603485.1 Dehalococcoidia bacterium | reverse complement strand
CGAACGGCTTGATGAAACAACGTGCTTTGGTTTCAAAGAGGAAATCCCGAGTATCTAGTCCCATGGCATCACCGGTGATGAAGACCAGTCTTTTGAGCACTGATTGGTGCGTATTTTGGAGATGCTTATATAGCTCAATGCCGCTCATATCTGGCAGCTTAATATCCACAAGGATGAGATCGTAGGTCTCACTCCTAATGCGCTCTAAAACGTCATTGGCACGATCTACCGTTTCTACTTTGTGTCCTTCCTTAGCTAACTCCTCCGCCAGAAGTTGTAGAATTACAGGCTCATCATCTACTACCAGTATCTTGGCATTGGCTCCCCTCTTAACCTCATAAGCCTCAACAAGTTCTGGTTGCTTTTCTTTAACCACTATTGGCAATTCGATAATGAAAGTAGCTCCCTTACCCCATTCGCTTTCAGCATATATGGTACCGTGGTGCTCAGTGATAATACCATGGCAGACGCTCAAGCCTAATCCGGTTCCCTCGCCTACCTTTCGAGTGGTAAAGAAGGGATTAAAAATCCTCGCAAGATTCGCTTCGGATATCCCAGGCCCATCATCTTTGAAGGATACCCGGATGGTATTAGCTTTTTTCTCTGTCCTAACCAACAGGCTGCCCTTCCCACGGGCTAATTTCATCTCCGTCTCGGCGTTTATGATTATGTTCAGGAACACCTGCTGAAGTTGACTCGTATCTGCCATAGTCCAGGGTAACTCAGGCTCAAGCCGCTTGGTAACCGATATGTTATTGGTCTCCAGCGCATAGGATCGCAGTTGCAAGGTGTTTTCTATGATTGTGTTAATATCGGCATACCTCTGCTCCTGCCCGTACTGGCGAGAAAAGGTTAGCAACCTAGTTACAATAGCGGCTACCCGTTGTGCACAATCGTAGATAATCTTGATAGGTTTTCTGATGTCCTCAGGGACATCCTCTTGCGTCAGAGCTTGGGCATAACCGATAACCCCCGTGAGAGGATTGTTTATCTCGTGAGCAACACCTGCTGCCATCTCACCGATGGCGGCCAATCGACTGGCTAGCTGAGCCTTCTGCTCCAGCTCCATTCTCCCTTCCTCTGCCTGCTTGCGCTCGGAGATATCACGCAGTACCTCAATGACGGATAAACTGCCGTCGGGATCCAACAGTGGAGCAGAGGCTACATCATACTCTCTATCTCCAATTATTTCGCTATAGTTCATCCCGTCCCTATTGCCATGGAGGTAACTCTGGACAGGGCAGTTAGAACACATAGTGTCTTTTCCTAGAATACTCCAGCATTTCTCACCGCTTCTACTACTGAACCGCTCTATTGCAGCCCTGTTCATGAAGTGTATTGTGTATTCTGAGCTTACAATTATTACGCAGTCCGTCATACTGTTTAACCAGGCTTCTAGGTTCTCTCTAGCACGTGAAGCATCACCATATAGCCTTGCATTTTCCAATGCCATAGCCATCTGCCCGCTTAGGGCCATTAGTAGTTGCTTGTCTTCATTTGAATAGGACTGCTCAGAAAGCTTTTGCCCTAAAACCAATATGCCGGATAGCTGATCCTGGCGAGACTTCATCGGAACATAAAGCTGTGCTCCAATTCGATCCAGCTTTCCCTTTTCTTTTAGCGAAAAACTCTGCAATTGTGGAACAATACCAAGCCGTTCGGGAGAAAGGGTCTCTCCGTGAAGTTGTAGCCATTTGGTAAGCGGACTGCTTTTCCTCAGCACAACTCCGGATGGAGGGCTCTCCAGACCAATAGAGAATGCCACACCGAAACCCTTCTGGTCGCCAGAGGGCAGCAAAAGGCAGACACTTGAGCTCCCTAGTGCGCCTCTAATCAACTGAACCAACTGAGACGCCAACTCCTTCAGATTCACGATACTGTGAGTTTGGTAGCTGAACTGCTCTAGTGCTCTGAGATAATCGTATCTATCGCGGTAGAACCATCTATCTACCCAGCGCTGCACTCTTGCCCATAATGGCTGCAGCATCGCGGCTAAGACAATGACCAAGATGACGTAGACCCAGGCTGGGATGGTCTGTGGCCTCAATGCTTGAGTGAACAGTAAGATGATACCTACGTACGGTACTGCGACCAAGACGCTCATTAGCAGGTAAGAGAAACTCTTGCGCATAACAATACGGACATCCAAAAGTTGGTATCTGGTAATGGCTACAGTAGCCAATAGACAAAACACTATGTTGCCAAACATAGAGGAAGGGTAAACCGTGGGGAAGGCTTCGAAGACCCCTCCCAAAACAGGAAACACCATTGCGAACACGATTACCAGCAAACGGTTTCTTTTCTGGTATGAATCGCACCTTCGGTAGCCCTTGACTAGGTTATAGAATGCCATGAAGAGTAAGACATAACCGAGAACAAAGACGGGTATAATGCCAGCGTTGAAGATAGGGGCGTAGCCATAATTTTGCACTTCCATACGGGTTATGAAGAACCCGGTGGGGCTGAGCGCTACGGTCAACGGTAACAGGAGGTAGGCCAGTCTGAGCAAATTCCTTTGCTTCGTCGTTCTGGTTATGATAAGGGAGAAATGATAATAGAATATTCCCATCGCAATGGGAAAGACTGGTATAGCCTTGTCCCAGCGAAGAGCGTAGGTAGTATCCGGGCTCGCCCTCATAGCGAAGATAATAATGCCCCATACAGCCATGGTGAGTAGAAGCAGGGAAAAAATACGACTGGCCGAACTTCGGTAATCGTGGCGTAAGATAGTAGCCATCAAAATAATAGCAATCCCAGAAACTACAAGTGGTGGAACCAAATATAACGGAGAGGCAAGACCATTCAATTTACAACTGTTCTCCTTCATTGCTCAGTAACAGAAGCCGCTGAATAATTTCATCAGAGGCATTAATGTGCTTGGGCTTGAAGTGAGCGAAGTCAGCCCCCTGCCTTTGTTTCTCTTCAAAGTAGCGCTGGAAGGTCCCCTTCGTTAGAAAGGTCACCTTCACGGGCTGGACCTCGAGCCACGAGTCGATGTCTCTATAGTCCACATCAATTACTTTCAGCTGGGCATCAATCATCAGCGCTACTTCCTGTGGCTGCCTACTATCCTTTGGTTCCAAGTAGATACAGAGATAGGCCTGGTTTTGCTCGAATTGCTTGCGGGCAGTCCAGTCCTCGTATCGGACCCCCGTATTGGCAATCGCCTGCCATATTGTTTTCTCATCTAACCGGGCTAAGCCGGCGAGGTCAATGATTTCGCCAGCCCGGGTTTTGAAAATTATTTGGGGCAATTTTATGCCCGCTTCGTCATCCTCCAAGGCAGTGATGGTGACAATGTCACCTACCCGGTATCTGAGGAGGGGCATCCCACGAAGCTGAGTGAGGACTATCTCGTAGTTCTTCCCGGCTTCAACCTCATCCAGAAGTACTGTTGCCGGCTGGTATTCCGGGTTGTCGCTGCACTTCTGCCGCTCTTCCTCAGGGATAAATTCGAGGAAAGCAGCATCAGGTAGAAAGGTCAGCCACTTCTTATTCCAGGCATGAATAGCAATTGGGAATGCTTCTGTACCACCGTAAATTTCATATGGCATTTGCCCCCAATAGTGGTTAATATCGTCTCTGTAGATGCTGGTATCAGTACCTATGGTTATGATAGCCTTGGCTTGCCACAGATCCTTGGGCAGTATAGCTCTTCTGGCTATTTTGCTCCGTAGCAACGCTCTACCCATCCGAAAGACCACTGCTGGGCGCACCATTGATAGAGAAGGCTTCTGCCTTCGCGCTTGACCTGCCATTCGCTCTCCCACCTTAACCAGAACGCTGGCAATGGAGAATATCTCATCAACCCCAGTATTCAGTGCTATTTGAAAACCCGTAGCAATTCTCTCTGGGAACTCCATCTTCTCTGCTTTCTCTAAAGGGGGAATGGTGTTCAGAGAGAAGCCATGAGTTACTACATGGTGCATAGCGGAACCCGATACGTAAGGACGAGGAGCCATATGGAGAAGCATTCGGTGGCCGGGCTGAACAGCTACCTCACCCTTGCGTTGGGCACAGGCGAGTATGAGAATAGCCACAAACCGCCGCGTGCCTTCCTCAAGGTAGCGTTGGGTATAGGGGACCCACTTGAAATACCCTCCCCGCCCCGCTGAGTGGCACCAAAATACAGGCTTTTCTGCCAAGACATGTTCTTGCTGCTCACCTAGATAAGGTTCGTAGTCGTCATAGGTTGTCAGAGGTACCACACGTCGGAATTCCTCCACAGTCTGCGGCTTGCGGCCACCCATAATCTTCTTGCCCAAAAGGCTATCGCTTACCTGCTCTATCTCGTCTATTAGAAGCTCTTTCTGGATATCCATGAATTCGTCGATAGATAGGTCTAGAAAGCCACAATACCGTTGCCACAACTCAGCTTCATCCAGAGTTTGGAAATACTTGTCTTCTTGGAGCATGTCAGTTCCCTCCTTCGCTGGTTCGTTTTCGACCGTAAACTACAAAATCTTGGTACCCAGCATCTTCTTCTATCGTAAAATCTCCAGTTGTGAACGTAGTTATCATTGCCTCCAATTGGTGGTGCGAAAGAAGTTTCGGTTTCGACCTAAGAAGAAGGGGCATATAAACGGTACTCACCAGCATTTGTGCTAATGATTCGGAAACAGCCCTTACGCGATGCTTTCCCGAATCAAGGTTACTGCGGGTACCATCTCTTAGTAAGGTGCATCCTAACCTTGGGCCCTCCTTGTCAGATGGATAAGTTATCACGAATTGTCCGCCATCCCTTAATACCCGAAAGATTTCATGAGTGACTTCCCTATGGTCGTCCAGGAAGTCCATTACATGAAGGCATAGTACCTTATCAAAGCTTCCCGCTCCAAACCTTAAATGTCGCGCATCCATGAGAAGCAATTCAATTTCCCTGCCGAATCTTAGTCCTTTCTTGTATGCCTTCCGCAATGCTGTGTCTGAGTAATCTATGCCGGTAATGTTGACATTTTTATTCGTTCGGAGGATATGAGAGATTTCATTTCCGGTGCCAAGGCCCACACATAGCACTTTGTCATTGTCCCTCAACTCAAGTTCACCAATGCATCTGTCCTGTAATTTCCGATAAAGACTCAACCGAGCCGTGGTAAAATCATAAACTTGATTATACGCAATATTGAAATAAGCCCGTATAAGCTTCTCGGTAAACCTCATGCTATCGCCCCCTATTACCCGTTCGACACTCGAATTGCGCATCTCCCGCAACATCTAGGACTGTCACAAGTCCTCGGCTCAAGACTCCGAGCCTTCTTACCTGCCAAATGAGTCTGGGTATCGAAGGCAGCTATGTCAAATGAATCAACATAATCCATCTTTACGCATGCCACAGGTTCCATACCCGTGACGGGAAGTCGTTCTTGTCTCATTTACTAACCCTAAGAAACGTGTTCACTGCATCGACGATTTCTGGTCCGGTGAACGGCTTTTTCATAACTCCAAATGGACCCTCCGCCAAAGCCCTCAGCATCATATCACTATCTGGATAACCGGTTGCAATGACTACTGGTATTTGGGGCTTGATGGCTTTTATCTGGCGGAAAAGCTCTACACCATCCATGCCCGGCATTTTGAGGTCAAGAAAGACTAGGTCATAATCCCTTTGCTTGACCATTTCTAGTGCCTCCGAACCGGTAGCGACAGCCGCTACGCCGTGCCCCAACTTTTCCAATGTCTCCTTAAACAGTGACCGAATCACTTCCTCATCATCGATGACGAGTATGCTTTTCTTAGTCTCCGCTGGTTCTTGAAATAGCCACTCGTCCACTGAGTCCCTGTCAAACCTCCACTGGCGGCCGACTTTAAGCGCGGGGATCTTTTCTCGCCAGAGTAGCCTATATATAGTCTGCTTGGTAACCCGCAAATAAGTAGCGACTTCTGGGAGAGTCATAAGTTCTGTCATATTACCGTCCGCCTCTCAATTATTAGACTCTCCAGGTTTTCGTGTATAGAAATGGGGCACCCTTATACTAATCATGCTCTGGGCAAGTGGACTTCGCTCCAGTTTGTCCATCGCACATTTGATTACCCTGTTGTTCTCGCAATTAAGCATTTCCTTGGCAGTCGCCCATACCTGAATTGCTTCATGAGGTATGCCAAGCTGCTGGGCGATATAAATGGTACTTTGCGTTACTCTCTTTGAATGCCCTGTTAGCGCATTCTCTTTTGCCTCTACGCCAAAGGCGATGGCATTCATCTGAGCAAGGTACTCCCCAGCAATCTGTTTCACCTCTTCGCTCCCAAGACACAGGTCCGTTTCGTAATCTCTTCTTGTAGGTAGGCATTCCTTAGTTCTCAAGGCTGCACGTATACTATGATCTACTTTATCAAGGTCAAATGGTTTGACGATGTACTCTGAAGCCCCCAGTTCGATAGCTTCGACAGCCATATCCACGTCATTGACAGCCGTTAACATAATAACTGAAATATTGCGACAAGCTAAATGTATCGTACTCAAAACCTCCATTCCAGAAATATCGGGTAACTTGATGTCTAGCAAAATGGCATGGAAAGGCTGTGCTGCCAGTTTGGCGAGAGCGTCGTTTCCGTTGTAGGCTACAGTGCATAGGTAGCCTCGCTTACTTAGCTCCTCGTGAAGAAGGTCACATACCACGTGTTCGTCATCAACAATCAAGACATTTGGCTTTTTACTATACAAAAGTCCTACCTCCTTTACTTCGACTGCATGTGCTTGTCTACTGACCTTGTCATTCACTATTGATGAGAAGATATCATGGTTGACTATTAAAGTATAGCATACCCTCCAATAGGCCATGTCAATACTTTTAGCGCAAACCTGTTGGTTGAACCACCATCCTAGCTAGTTTAGCTCCGGTTGTCATGCATTCCACATGGTTTTACAGTTGGTGCAACAGTCTGCAGTAAGGAGTTATCAAGAACTTTTACGGTTGACTGAATTTTTGGTAGCTGGCTTTGACGCACTTATCGAGAGGCGGATCGGGCGGAAAAAGGCAGTTGGGTTACGTAAATGGCTTGATTAAGAATCATGCATTAGGAGTCGTTACGGTCCAATCAAAAGAATGGCTTCTAACCGAGGGTGGACCACACAAAAGTCAGTTTTGTTAAGTACCCAGCCGGAATCAGAGAGCTGAAGCTGCACGGATCTTCATTGTTGGCTTCTCTACCCTGTATATAAAGGTTATGTCTTGTTGGCATCTAGTCAGAGGTGTATAATTAGACATACCAAAACAGCTTCGTTTTCAAATGCTAATTGACCCGCTTAGAATTCAAAGCTCCTCTTACACGGGTCTCCACCAACTCTCTTGAAATATTTTCATCATATCGAAAGAAGACTACGGTAACACTATTTTTGTAGCAAAGTTTTGCTTTCAATCTATCGCGTTCCTGTGCCTGTCGAAACCCTTCCTCCCCACCAAAAAAAGGAACTGGTTCATAATGTTGGCGTCCCTGATATTCAATTGCCAACTGGAGTTTGGGAATAAAAATGTCTAACCGTTGTCTACCTAACCATTCTGGGCTCGCTTGGTGAACGACTTCATTTCTTGGGAAAATGCCCTTCACCATATTTAGTAATTCCCTTTCCGAGACCCAGCCCTCGCCAATGTGCGGGATGCCCAATATGTCACGTATTTCATTCTCGGCTTCATGTTCGTCAATATTTTTCTCGATAGCTATTCTTTTGATATAGGGGCCATAGTGAACCTTCACCTTGCTACCGTACATTGGGTGGCAATAGAAGATTTCGGAGGGGATATCACGACAAAGATGGCAAATACCTTCTCGAAATTGAGATTTCTGATACGCAGCTATAAACTTGTGAGGCCAACCGCTTTCTGCGTAATGGTTTTTTAATTCAAGAGCCTTCAAGTAGTGCTTCTCCAAGACTGGTCTGAAACAATCACAGAAGTATGACTTGCCACAGACTTTACATATGAACCTGATAGTCCAATCCCATACACCATCTATATATGCTGCGAGGTAATCAGGGTGGCATTTGCATGATGGCACAAGAGCGTCACTGATAGGAGTTAAAGTCTCAACAGGAAGCCCTACCGGTTCCCAATACCCCATACGAACTATGTAATGGGAAACCGTTTTTAGAGACTTTTCCTTAACCTCGAGTGGTTTTGAGCAAATCAAATTAACCGGCTTCTCAAAATGAATTGAAGGAGAATCATTTTGCCTAGATACAATCGTAAATCCAAACCAACCTAATTCAATCACCGACTGACTGGGTAAACTCTTCAAGAACCAGGGTAACTGGATTATTAAAGGTTGGAGTGGCCACCTCCCTGATGGTAGATGCGAATCGGGCGATCCTGTTTGAACGGAGCTTATCTTTTCCCTGGAGTTTAACCCCATCCTATAACGGAGTATTTCTCCAGAATCGACAAGACTCCTAAGTTGCTTGTCGAATTGCTCAACGACAAGATTAATGATTAGGTCAGGTAAACTCCGCATTGGTGATAGCAAAATTTTGTCCTTTAACCCATGTCGAAACAAGTCGAAGTCTATGTCCAGCCGGAGAGTGATCACTTGCTTATTTACCCCTTTTCTAAACACTTTAGGCTAACCAATGGGCCCTGTCAAACGTCCTGTTATTATGGGTATTTCCGGAGTGAATCGGCTAGTGTCTCGGGGTAAATACGCAACATTGGGTTAAGCGCGGATAGATAGGTCCGCAGGCCACGTAGCCCGAATAACTTTTCGTCAGTTTGTGTGAGCGAAGGATTTCATCGTAAGCTCAACACGCACTACTATTCATGATTATTCGATAATGTTATTATTGTTGGTGACATACAGGAGGTCATAACATCGAGAAGGCACCAATCAAGTCAGAGATGAGCCAAGTTACTGCTGGATTACGCCCTCGTCCAGTCTGGACCTCACAGCGTGCCTACATATTGGCCTCAGTTGCTGGAGTTGTTGGCTTGGGAAACCTCTGGCGTTTCCCTTACATGGCGGGACAGAATGGCGGCGGCACGTTTGTCTTGGCCTACGCAATTTGTATACTGGCTTTAGGTATACCTCTATACGTTCTCGAGGCTAGTGCTGGGAAGCTGGCTAATAGAGGCCCGGTGGGACTGTTCAGACGAATAAATCCGCGTTGGGGTCCTTGGGTGGGATGGTTCTTGGTTGTGATGACAATGGCGATCATGAGTTACTATCTCGTGGTAAGCGGCTGGACACTTGGCTATGCCGTGGATGCCATCAGGGTTGATTTGAAACCGTTTGACGAGTTTACCGCGGGTTTCTCTTCGCTCTGGTTCTTCCTGGCAACGGCTGCTCTTACCCTGGCTGTCCTGATGCGTGGTATCGGGGGCATCGAACGAATGAGCAAGATTCTTCTACCACTACTTGTCTTGGTAGTCGGCGGTCTGGCCATATACTCACAGACCCTTCCGGGGGGAGACCAAGCGCGTGACTTCTACTTCAGCTTCGACTTGGCAAAATTCCTGGAACCTAGAACCTGGCAAATGGGGGCCGGGCAGGCCTTTTACTCTCTGGCTATCGGCCAGGGATTCCTTATCACTTACGGGAGCTATTCACCCAAAGGGTTCAACATCATAAACTCGTCTGCAGCTGTTGCACTAACCAATTCCGTAATTTCCATAACGGCTGGTCTGATGGTGTTCCCGATTGTTTTCACCTTCGGCATGGCACCTGACACTGGCAGCCAGCTTGCTTTTACGGCATTTCCCAAGATATTTGGTGAGCTTCCCGGGGGCTTGTTCATTGGCATTGCCTTCTATGTTTTACTGTTCGTGGCAGCTTTTACGTCCTGCGTTGGTGGCATGACGGTAGCTCTAGCACCGATCCGAGACGAATTTCGCATGTCCCGCAGGCGCGCGGCATTGATTGCCATGGCTATCGTTACTGCTTTGGGTACTCCTTCGGCACTGAGTTTCACTTCTATGGGGCTCACAATTGGCGGAAGACCATTCCTGGATGTCATGGACCAGATAGCAGGTTCCGGTGTCGTGCTTGTAGCAGGCATTGTCGGTGCTGCCTTGATTGCCTGGATGCTTCCTGGAGATCGCCTTGTCCGTGCCATCAATGCACCGTCACGGCGCCTAGGGCCGATTATGTTTTCCTCAAGGTGGATAATATCGGTAGGGCGTTACCTACCGCTGGCCGCTGCAGC
>JAUVXS010000028.1 GCA_030603485.1 Dehalococcoidia bacterium | reverse complement strand
AAAAATGTTAAACATCCGTACAATCAAAAAGGATACCCTCTACACCGTTATGCTCCAACAATTGTATAGCCTTAATTACATGTGGATGAGGTTCGAAGATTTTATAAGGGTGCAAGCTCCGGAAGCGTATGGGAGTGAGGAATATTATCAGCTCCACGAGGAATATGGTTTGCAGGAAGCCAGGCGATTGGTCAAAGCTTTGGGCTCTCCAGGAGAGGAAATCAAGGACCTGATTAAGTTTCTGAAATATTCCCACTGGGCTATTTTTGAGAATATCGAAATAACGGACCTGACCGCAAACAGTTTCAAAATGCGCACACTCGATTGTTCAGCACAAAGTGCAGCAAAGAGATGGGGGATGGAGTATTATGATTGTGGAACTGCGGGCATGCGGATTCGCAGCGGTTTCTTTAAAGGTATTAATCGTAAGGCAAAGATCCAGAGGATTTTTACCCCGCCTGAAGACAGACCTGAAGATACACGTGTAAATGTTTCCTGCGAGTGGCTGGTATCATTGGAGTGAGCCACTTCATAGTGGGGAAAAATAGAGCTGGCGCCTCTTATATTTCCACTGTCCCACCTTCGGTGGGCAGGATGACTTTTATGCCACTGTTACTCAGATTATCCACGTAGAATTCGGGCTTCTCAGAGTGCACCGGTATAAGCACCTCTGGTTGAATTTCACGAGCAACTCTCAACAGGTCGGGACCACAAGCGTGGCCCGAAGCATGCAGCCCTTTCTCTTCCTCTGGTATTTCCCATTCGCCGTTCTTTTCGATAGGGAGGCCGAATGCCTGTAATTGGAAGCGCTCGAGCCAGCTGTGCAAACGCCGGAAGTCCATCTCCTGCTCTTCGTTGTGAGGCTCGCTCGAGCTAAAGACATAGAGGCTGCCGGCCCGGGGCTGTATACTCGGCAGTTCATTTAAGTCCCAGAAGCTAAAGCAGAGAATGAAGTCACCTTGGTTAGAACGAACATCGTTTGCCAGGACGATTTTACTGGAATATTCTTTGTAGATATTTCGTAACCATGAAGCAGGACTTCTGGAAGCCGTTGTTTCCTGGTAGATGACCAGGCTATCTTCTTTGGTTAAGTCAGGTATTTCTGACTCGAGAAGACGCATAGTCTTTAGAAGGTAGGCGTCCCTGGGCAAAATGGTTAACTTCCTTTTTGTACTTCTGGCAATCTGCAAAAAGGTAAGCAAGCGATTTACATCTCTGGGGGGGAAATCGGCAATGACCAGCCCCCGGGCACTGTTAATAGCTTTGAAGCCATTTTCATACACTTCCTGCTCGGAAACATTTGCGGCTTTGTCCACATTAGTGCCTTCCAGAATCAATGCCCTGGGACGTAGCCGGGCTGCCTCCCTTCTCATTGACTTGGTGAGTTCACCGTGCCTGCCATGAAGTCGCAGGTCGCCGCTGTAAATCACCCAACCAGAGCTTGTCTCAATCGCCCATGCACAGGCACCGGGAACGGAGTGGTCTACGGGGAAGCAGCGCAGGTTAAAGCTACAGTGAACGATATCGTCCAGCGGTTGTGAGACAAGTTTCTTATGTCGGGTAGCTTTCTCCCAAAAATCCCCGGCCTCATCACTCAGCTCTAACTTATCAGCCACACAGAAGCGACGTTGACAGTCACCACTACTGCTGGCAACGTAAGCCCCCTGCCTCCATCCCTTCAAACATTCCTCCACACGGGGAGTGAAATAGCACACCTGCTGGTCAAAGGATGATATGCCCGAGTCCTGTACTGCCTTGGCAACAAATGCTGTGGTCGCGGTGGCATATACCGGGATGTCCTCTCTCAGGAAAGCTATATGGCCGGAGTGGTCAAGATGGGCATGGGTTAACAGAATTCCATCTATATCTTCAAGTTTGCGGTAATGCTCTGCTCGGTGAAACTGCTGCCACAGGTTTTCTGTCTCCAGGTCAGTGCGGTAAATGCCCTCAAGGTGGGGAAGCAGCCCCATTACTAACAGGTCGAGGAGTCCTGCTCCGGGTCGAGGCTTTAAATATTCCTCGTAAAAGACTCGATACTTACTATAGGGATAGCCAAAGTCCAGAAAGAGCTTCCCCTTATCATCTTCAAGGAGGATTTTATTGCCTCCGATTTCCCTGACGCCTCCGTAGAACGTAATCTTTGCCATGTGGATACCGAAAAAGGGGTCAACTCCTTTTTTTCACACTGGCCTTTATTCAGGAAAGATAAGGCCTATCACTTATTCCTTAGTTTTTTCAATTTGAAATATTTTAGCAGTGGCAGGAGCCAGATATGCAAGATTAACAGAATTATAAAAGGAATTACTATATTTATATGAATTTTATGAGCCAGACTCTTAGTCAATAGTCCAAATGTTAGAGTTTCAACAATTCTGTACTCTGTAATGCCAAATCCAGTGATAAGATAGATTATTACCACAACTGTCAATAGCCAATGTATTGTCTTCTTAATGATTTGTTGATTAGTCATGGATTTCAGTCTCCAAAGAAGCTTTTATCCAGATCTGCGCTGTTCGAGTATCCTCGACTTTCCCAATAACCTCTGTAATTAGCGTCGTCAGACAATTCGATCTCTGTTATCCATTTAATCCATTTGTACCCCCATTTGCTTTCTGCCACTAGTTGAAAGGGGAACCCTCTTTCGGGTGGAAGAATAACATCATTCATCTTGTATGCCATCAGTATGTCATTGTCCATTATGTAGTCGACAGGTAGAGAAGTTGTGTAACCATCGTAGGCATGGAATATGAGCACCTCCGCATTTGCCAGTGGTGCCGCTTCTGCCAGCAAATCTCTGACCAGCAAACCTTCCCAGAGAATGGTCACACTCCATCCTTCCACGCAGTCCAGTGTTACGACTTTTTTATAGTGTTGATGTTTGTTAACAATTTCATCATAGGTATAGTTGTTGGAGTTTGTTACCAGGCCGGTAATTCTTAGTGTATAACTTTCTACATCTATTTCCTGAGGACCTTTTATGGAATTTTCCCTAAAAGCATTTATTGACGCAAGGTTTACACCTTCATATTCTCTAATCTCAACAGGTGCTAGTCCCTCCGTTTCGTCAACATCCATATCTACCCCATAGCCAAGTATAGTGACTAGCATGAGGGAAAGGACGAGCAACAAAACACCCCTGCTGGTTATCGCTTTTCTCATGGTCATACCTCCCTAACTTTAGGCATACCATTCGATTTTATAACCCACCGCCCTTTTTGTCTGTGACTTTTGTATCAATAATTCGTTATTGTGGCTTAACGTTAATCCTCAGACTGTCTATCTTATCCACCCCCTTTAATGAGGAGACCAAGCCGGTTATGGTGTTGGTGATGATATCTTTGGGGAAAGGCGTAAGTGAAAGTTCATTCCCATTGACAAAGAGTTTGACATCACCCTGCTCCAGATAAAGTTCCATGTCCCGTATGTTTTCGGTTCCTCTCAAGGAAGAGACTGCACCGACTACAGTGCGAGCCAGAAACTCCTCGACGAAAGGATTGAGCTCGATGGATTCCTTGTTGATCACAAGCTCTGCTCTAAGGTTCTCTGCCATTTTACACCTCCCGGTCCATAAATCGGCGCAATACCAAGTTAAGGCACGTTATCCTGCTCTGCCCTTGAGTAGTTATCACGCTCCCTTGGCAACGCCTTCAGCTAACATGACAGTGTTATCACATCCGCTACAAAATACGATCAAGGTTTTTATTGTGTTCTTTCCCTGGAGTTACATTAAAGGGAAAGAACTCACTGAATTTCACTTTATCCGCGTGCCCTACTACCGCGACATGCTTCTTCGACTCACAGTCTGCGGTCTAAAAGAGTCCTGCAAATTGTTGCGTTTCATCCCTTTTTCTTTGTCGACGGTTTTATATATCCTGGTTCCTTCTAATTGCCTAAATCTCCGGTATGCATCCAGGCCCCCTTACCATCAAGACAGGTACAGGGCTAGTCTTAAGAACTTTATCAGCAACACGGCCATGAGCCCGACGACTGACTCCTGAACGTCCATGGCTGGACATAACAATGATGTCGACATCATTTTTCTCTGCGTATGCAACAATCGCTTCAGCAGGAGGCCAGAAGAGCACTTCCATACACACCTTGATTCCTTTAGCTTCTAGTTTCTTGGCTATTCTGGTGAGATACCTTAGAGCCTGTCTCTCTAGCTTGCCAAAGGTTACAGTTATCTCTGAACCTGCTCCCCGAATCCCAGGGTCATCGCTACTACGATAACGCTCATAGGCTTCGGGAGCTCGCGTCTGACCTCGTACCTGTTCTGTGACACTAATCAACATGACCTCTTCCGTATCGCAACTCTTCGCTAACTTCTCCGCATGGGGAAGAGCACATTCGGCCAACTTAGAGCCATCTAGCGGAACAAGAATCCTTTTATACATTTTTAACCTCCTTTCATAACTGGTCTAATAGGACTCAGATTTTCAGTTCATGCTAGCATGACGGGCATCCTTTTGTCAGCTAGTGACCACATTTCTAGAGCCTCAATCGCCTTGTCGTAGTCGGGATGCTACGTGACCTCCGGGACATACTCCACATATCGTACAGGGCGGCATCTCATATGTCGCCTTCTTTTCTCAAGCCAGCGCTAATATTCAACCAACACTTTGCCATCTTCAACCTTCACATTATACACCGTAAGGTTCCTGGACAGCCTAAGTGTTTTGCCTATCTTCGACATTAGCCCTCCTTTTAACCAACGCACTACCTGCCCATTACCGATATCAAATTGAGAGCCATGCAAGGGACAGGTTATTACAGTCCCCTCCAGTTTACCCCGTGATAAATCGCCCTTCATATGGGGACAGCGAGTATCAGTGGCGTAGTACTTATCTCCAACCCTGGTCAGGAGGATTTCGCGCCCCCTTGCACTTACCACCTTCATCGTTCCGCTTTTCAGTTCTCCTATTTTAGCTACCTCTGAAAGATTATTCATAGAACGCCTCCATTCATGAATCTGAGCTACTAAGCGAATTACTACTTACCCGGCTAGACTACCTTCCTGAATTTCTCTTTAGGAGCGCCGCAAATAGGGCATTCATCGGGGAGAACGCCGTCAGAGACGTATCCGCAGACCTGGCAAACATAGTAATCAGTATCTTCTTCAGCAATCATATGCGCCAGTGCCTTCTTATAGAGCTTGGCATGTCCCTTCTCCACATCGCGAGAATAAATAAAGGTCGTTGCCACACTCGTATTACCCTCTTCGTTTGCCTCTTTGACGAATTGAGGATAGCTGTTACTAGCTAGATTCTCCCTCTCAAAGGCGCTCTCAAGATTCTCCTGGGTGCCAGACACAGCACCCAAAAGGCGGAAATGGTTGAAGGCATGGACTGCCTCAGCTTCAGCGATAGCGCGGAACAACCTCGCCACCTGAGCATAATCCTCTTCCTCAGCCTTCATGGCAAAAGCCAGGTTCCTCAAATGTGCCTGGGACTCGGCCACGAAACCAGCTTTAAGATTCTTCAAGGTCTTGGTCCCTTTTATCCCCGACACCTCATGCGGGACGAGCTTCTCTGCCTCAGCACCACAGACCGGGCACTGTCGAGGCTTGTCAGTACTAAATTCCACGTGATGACAATTAGTGCACTTCCACATATTATTTACCTCTCGTAAATTCAGTTTTTCTCTTCAGCAAGGTACTTCTCAGGGTTTTGGTCGAAAGCCTTTTTACAGCCAACAGCACAGAAGTAGTATTTCTTTCCTTTATACTCGGAACTAGCTGCTGCCTTAGCTTCCTCTACCTCCATCTTGCAAACTGGGTCAATAGCCATTGAAACACCTCCTTTCATCAAGGTTCAAGCCTAGCTGGCTTAAACCTCTTTAAACGCAGTGAGTTGGATACGACAGTAATGGAGCTAGCCGCCATGGCTGCTGCAGCCATTATGGGATTCAGAAACCCATACTCACCCAATACGAAACGAAGCCCAGGGGGTACACCTATATCCCCGAAGGCAAGATACAATACCCCGTCTGCCACCGGGATAAGAGCAGTATAGTAAGCAAAGGCCCAGAACAGGTTCAGCTTAATAGTCCTCATGGTACGCTTGCTCAGGGATATAGCCGTTACCACTCCCATCAAGTCGCCGCTAATCAGGGTAATGTCTCCAGTCTCCATGGCAACATCGGTACCTGTACCAATAGCGATACCGACATCTGCCTGGGCTAGTGCCGGAGCATCGTTAATGCCATCGCCCACCATTGCCACCACCTTTCCCTCTTCCTGCAATTTCTTGACTTCTCTGGCCTTATGCTCGGGAAGCACCTCAGCCAGGACACGGTCAATACCTGCCTCTCGAGCAACAGCTTCTGCCGTGCGCCGGTTGTCCCCGGTGAGCATAGCTGTTTCAATACCCATCTTGCGCAATGCTTGGAGCGCTTCTATGGCGCCTGGTTTTAGGGTATCAGCCAAGGCAATGATTCCCGCTACTTGGCTATCTCGTCCCAGGAACATTACCGTCTTCCCTCTTTCAAGGAGTTCAGCGGCTTTTGTCTCCAGTCCATTTAGGGAAAGGCCTTGTTCTTCCATTAATTTGAGATTGCCCAGAAAAAGCTTCTTGCCCTCCACCGAAGCCTCTATACCCTGCCCCGGGATGGCATTGAAATCTGAGGATGGAGATAATTCCAGCTTCTTCTCTAGAGCAGCCTTGACCACAGCCTCACCAAGTGGGTGCTCCGAGCTGTGTTCGGCGGAGGCAGCTAATCGAAGAACTTCCTCTTGGGAAGAAAAATGGGCAGCGACTACGTCAGTCACCACAGGCTCGCCACGAGTCAGAGTACCTGTCTTATCTAAGAGAACAGTGTTTATCTGGTGAGCCCTCTCCAGAGCCTCTCCATTCCTGATGAGAATTCCATGCTCGGCTCCCTTGCCCGTGCCGACCATAATCGCGGTGGGAGTGGCCAGCCCCAAGGCGCAGGGGCAGGCGATAACGAGCACGGCGACAAAATTGAGGAAGGCAAAAGTGAGGGCTGGATCTGGTCCCACGAAATACCAGATTACGAAGGTCACGATGGCAATGACAATCACTGCCGGCACAAAGTAGCTGGCGATAACGTCAACAAGACGCTGAATAGGAGCTTTGCTTCCCTGTGCTTCCTCCACCATTCTGACGATATGAGCCAGCGTTGTATCCTTGCCAACCTTGCTTGCTTCGATTTCAAGGCTGCCTGTCTTGTTAATAGTGGCACCGATCACCTCATCACCCACCTTTTTCTCCACAGGGATACTCTCCCCAGTAATCATGGACTCATCAACACTGGTGTAGCCCTGACGCACTATGCCATCTACGGGCACCCTCTCGCCAGGACGTACCAGGATAAGGTCACCAACCTGAACCTCTTCAACGGGAATCTCCTGCTGCTCGCCCTCACGGATAACTAGAGCAGTCTTCGGTTGCATTCCGATAAGCTTCTTTATGGCTTCTGAGGTCCGTCCTCTGGCTCTAGCTTCCAGAAAACGGCCAAGAAGAATTAAAGTTATGATCGCCGCCGAGGTATGGAAGTATAAGTGGGGTTCCAGTACACCAGCGGTAAAAAGGCCGGGGAAAATAACAGCTATCATGCTGTAGAAGTAAGCCACCGAGGTACCTACAGCAATCAGGGTATTCATATCGGAGGTTCTATGTTTCAGGGCACCCCATGCCCCTCGATAGAATCGCAGACCCGCCCAGAACTGCACTGGCGTAGCCAAAGCTAATAGTAGATAGGACTTGCCAACAAAGGAAGGACCCCAGCCTAAGGCCATGATTGCTGAGGCCAGGATAGCAGCAATTATAAATCTATTCCTGAGAACTCGGATCTCACGCTGGGCAGCAGTGGTCACATCTTCCAGAGCCTGCCCCTCGGGGCCAAGTTCATAGCCAGCGTCTTTTACCGCCCATCTCATGTCAGCCAGCCCCGTTCCTTCCAGGTACTCCACGGTGGCCTTCTCCGAGGCCAGATTCACGCTGGCCGAAATCACTCCCGGGACGCTGGAGAGAGCCTCTTCCACCCGGGCAACACAGGAAGCGCAGGTCATTCCGCCAACCGGAAATATAGACTTCCTGGTGGCGACCCCATACCCCAATTGCGAGACGGTATTTTTAATCCCGGCAAGGTCTACCTTTGTAGGATCGTATTTTATCGAAGCCTTCTCCGAAGCGAAGTTAACGTCAGCTTGCTCTACACCAGGAGTCTGGGCAAGCCCCTTCTCGACAGTAGCCGCACAGGTAGTGCAGGTCATCCCAGTTATATGGATTGAAGCCTTGTCAGTCTTCTTGGAATTAGTTTTATCGGCCATTATCCTTTCCCTACCCTACGCCTTCACAGCTTAGATTCAGAACTTGCAGTTTATGGTGAAGCGAGCCATATTTCTACTTAGATGCCGCTCCTTCCAGCTTCACAACACATTGGTTAATTGCTGGGGCTGCTCTTCTTTCCCATTGCTTTGGACATCCTACCCTCTTTCCTAGTAAGACATTGTCAGGCAAAGCCACTCTCTTTATGCTTTTTTGCGATGGTGCTAGCCAGGTTGTCCAGGGCTTTGAAATCCTCATCCCTGGGAGACCCCTTGCAGATTACGGGGTCCAGCACTTCCGCCTTAAGGTTGGGAATCATTCCTGTGAGTTGCTCCACAGCCTTGCTGCCCCAGCCATAGGAGCCAATGATGGAGACGAACTGGAGCCTGGGTCTTAAAGCGTTGGCCAAGAATGCTGCATGGGCGACGTTAGGATGCGGACCCACCAGAACTGTAGGTGCGCCAATGACCATAGTAGCGGCGTCCACCAATGCCATGGCCAGTTTCCCAATATCAGTTGCAGCCAGATTGAACTGCTTAACGGTGACACCTTTGCCAGCCAGGGCTCCAACAAGATATTCCACCATTCTTTGTGTGCTTCCATGCATTGAGATATAAGGCAAGACCACTATGTTTCTTGGTGGGCCGGTTACCCAGCTTCGATATGCTTCCAGGATGAAAGATGCTTTATTATGGAGGAGACCGTGACTGGGGGCGATGACGTCTATCTTATAACTTTTTAGCTTCTCCAAATGTTTCTCAATACTGGTGCGGAAGGGCATCATGATTTCGGCATAGTATCTTTTAGCCGCTTCATAGACTTGCCCTTCATCAGCTACATACAAGTCTGTGCTGGCCAGATGGGAGCCAAAAAGGTCGCAAGGGAAGAGTATCCTGTCTTCCCGTAAATATGTAAGCATGGTCTCAGGCCAGTGTACCCAGGGAGCATGGATAAATTCCAGGGTTTTATCCCCCAGTGATAAAGTTTCACCATCGCTTACAGTGATAAATCTATCCTCCGGGATAAGCAAGAGAGCCACGAGCACATCCTGGCCTTTGGGCGTAGTGATTACTTTGGCATCGGGATACTTCGCCAGAACCCGGGGGATGCTGCCAGAGTGGTCTTGCTCGGCATGGTTGGCAATGACATAGTCAACGACGGGAAAATTCTCAAGATAAGCCATGAGGACTTCCGTCATGGAGGGGTCCACAGAATCTATCAAGGCAACTTTCCGGCTGCCTTGCACCAGGTAGGCGTTATAGCTTGTTCCATCGGGAAGAGGTATCAGAGCGTCAAAGAGACGCCTGTCCCAGTCAATAGCGCCTACCCAGTAAACATTTGTCTTTATCTGTCTTGCTTTCATGTATTCCTATACTTTTTCGAACTGGTCCTTGCTTGCTCCGCAGACAGGGCATACCCAGTCGTCGGGTAATTCCTCAAAAGGCGTTCCCGGCTTTATACCGCCGTCGGGATCGCCCGCCTCGGGGTCATAGGTATATCCGCAAACAGTGCATTCGTATTTCGCCATTTTTGATACGGTCTCCTTTCTTTCTTCGATGTAGCTGGGAGCTGTCTTGGGAGTAGTGCCTCTCTTAACCTGATGGTAGTAGGCATAAGTCATTGGTTCACCTTCTCTGAGAACATCCGCTTCCATAAGCTCCCCGATAAAGATAGTGTGAGTCCCGACATCCACTTGATTAATTACTCTGGCCTCGAGGTAAGCTAAGCTATGGTCAAGTATAATGGGAGCCTTGGTTTCACCTAGTTTATAATTGACATCTCTGAGTTTGTCTATTTCCCGACCCGATTTGAAGCCAAAATGACCGATGAAAGAGAGGGGTGTATCCTGTGATAGTATAGAAGCAGTAAAGACTTTGCTTTCACTGATAAATTCATGAGTCAGATTCTGTTTATTAATACTCACGGCAATAGTTGGCGGGTCAGATGTGACTTGAAACACGGTGTTGGCGATTTGTCCATTAAAGCTGTCTCCTTTTCTGGAACTTATCACATATAAACCGTAGCTGCAGTCATGTAGAGCCTTAAGATTCACGTATAAACTCCTCTCGGCCTTATTTACCCTCTGATATACTCAATAACACTGACATGACCCAAAAAGCAGTCATTGCACATGCCGTTTCCAAGCATTTCCGTTGTATTATCAACAACCAATCAGATAGCCTTCTTCTGTTATGAACTATCGGACTTTACGTTACCCCTGATCCCAATGGTCACTTCTTTAAGAGGGATATTTTTACCGCTTAATTGCACTGCCTGTTTTGCCATATGTACCAACCCGGAACAACAGGGTACTTCCATATGCACCACAGTGAGGCTCTTCACTTCTGCCTGACGCAGGATCTGAGTCAGTTTCATCTGATGGGCCTGGAAGTCATCCAGCTTGGGGCAAGCCACCAGCAGAGCATGATCTCTAAGGAAGTGCTGGTGAAAGCCAGCATAGGCAAAAGGAACACAGTCCGCCACCAGCAGCAGGTCAGCTCCCTGGAGGAAAGGCGCCGTCGGGGGCACAAGGGTAAGTTGAACTGGCCAGTGCCCAAGCATGGACTGGCAGGGGATTGCGTCTTCAAAGGCAAGTGCCTCTGATTCTGGCCCCTCGAACTGAGCAACCGTAGCTGAAGAGCAGCCACAGGGAAGTTTCTCCGTAACCTCTTCTTTCTCCTCTAGGTGACGTCTCGCTGCCTCGTCATCAAAATCCTCGGCTTCCCTTTCTTCAACGGTGATAGCTCCCTGGGGGCATTCTCCGATACAGGCGCCGAGCCCATCGCAGTATGTCTCACTCATGAGCTTAGCTTTGCCATTGACAATCTGAAGTGCCCCCTCGACACAGGCCGGCACGCAGACACCACAACCATCACACTTCTCCTCATCGATTTTGATGATTTTTCTTTTCATCCCACTAACTCTCCTTGTCGCATCTCACCTGGTGTCTTTCTACTCTTGTTTCGACACCTTTTTCATTAACCTTTCATAGACTTCTTCTCCAACGCATTCCTTGGCATATTCGCACCACTGAATACATGACTCCAAATCGTTATAGACGATAAATCCACATTTAGGACAATCCATTTGCATGTCAGAGGAAAACATTTCTATCTCCGTGCCGCATTGTGGACACGTCTTTAGCTCAATCGTCGGCGTCCTTATGTTGCTGGCTCCCGGACATTGCTCAAACATTGCTTCACCTCCTTACTGTGTTCTAACTTGTCTGACCATCATTCCGTCAGTATTATTTACATAATGTCCTTTTCACTGGCTTCAATAGCCCGCTGTAACTCGGCACCGAGTAAGGGTGGTAATCCTTCTATATCCACCCTGAGAAATCCTCTGACTATTGTGGCAGTAGCTTCGCTTCGGGTCAGCCCTCGTGCCATAAGATACTCTATTTCCTCCTCAGCTATCTTGCCTATTGCCGCCTCGTGGGACAGGTCGATGCCAGCCAAAGTACCTTTAAGCTCGGGTATGGCATGGATTATGCCCTCGCCCATCAGAATCAGCCCACGACATTCCAGATGACCCTTGACATCAGGGGCATTGCCTTCTATATAGCCCCGGGCAACAATGTTCCCTCCGGCAGTTATGGCCCGTGATATGATTTCCGTTTTCGCCCCTTTAGCATCGAGGATGACCCGAGAACCAACGTCCAGCGATGACCCCGGAGCTGCTACCAGAATACTGTTGAACCTGACAATTGCGTTTTCGCCCACACACCTGGCTGTGGGATACATTTGTAGCGAACGGACTGGCCTCGTAAGCACATAATTACTGAGGAATAAGCCATCCTGTTCGATAATTGCTGCCGAGCGGGGGCGAACTGCTACCTCTGGATTCCAGTTATGTATCATGGTAAAGGTAACCTTAGCCCCTTTCTTTATGTAGAACTCAGAGACGCCCAGATGCAGGCCGGCCTCTTCGTCAGAAGCAGTGGTACAACCGGTAATGATATGCAACTCCGAGTCTTCTTCAGCAATGATAATATTGTGCACATTCTGAGCAAGCCGTGCTTTTGCCAGATAGAGACAGGCCTGAACAGGGTAAATGGTCTTATAGCCAGGCAGTGTCCTGATGAAGTAGCCGTTATGCTGGTTCAGCTCTATACTGGCGGTGTACTTATCGGTATCCACGGCTACTGCCTGCCACCAGTAGTCCGACAGCCAGTCATACCTTTCCAGAGCCTGGCTGATTGCCATCACTTCCACACCTTCTTGTCTGACCGAACTATGAACTGGAGCGTTATCCATCTGGATAAAGGTCCCTGCTCTTTGGTCCAGGTCATCTAAAATGACTCCTGCCTCCAGCATCCGTTCTTTGGCCCTGGCAGGGAGCCCCGACGGGTCAACCTGGGAAAGTTGCTCCTCGGCTGAGCTGACATAAGTGTCTAAATCTATATCCTCACCGAATGCCGCTGGTTTGGCAGCTGCTGCTCTGGCTTTTGCCTTGTGTGTCTCAGACGATACCATTTCAACCACTTGAGGCCTTCCTCCTCAGAAAGCAGTTGATACATTCCTGATAGCCTTTCTCTCTAATACTAGTTAAAATCTCACGGGAGTCTCCCTCGCATCCGATTACACCATCATACATAACATAGCCTGTGCGGGCGTTAACATAGTCCAGGATATGACCAGTATGGGTAATGATGAGCCCCATGGATTTTCGCTCAGATATGGGACAATCTTTTTCCAGCAGGCTATTTAACAGTTCACCGATAAGGGAGATATTTACCAGGTCAACGCCTGATTCAGGCTCATCTATCAATGTTAGTGCAGGCTTCTGCGCCAGTAGTTGCATCAGCTCGGAACGCTTTATCTCCCCTCCCGAAAACCCGTAGTTCATCTCCCTATCCAGAAAATCGGCCAGGTCAGCTTTTTCTGCGAGTTGACTGATGCGCTCTTCATGTTCTTGACCCTTGAGGCAGGCAGCCACCATGTCACGCATTTTTACACCCCGAACCACCGGTGGCCGTTGGAAGGACATACCAATCCCCAAGCGGGCTCTCTCATCCAGCGGCAACATAGTTATGTCCTGGCCTTTGAAAATGATTTTACCTCTGGTTATCCGATACTTGGGGAAACCCATTATCGCCATGAGCAAAGTGGTTTTCCCGCTGCCGTTGGGACCGAAAAGGACATGGGTCTCGCCAAGCTTCATCCCCAAATTTATGTTACGCAAAATCTCCCGCCCCTCCACCTCTACAGTTAGCTGCTCAATGCTTAAAGCACCATCCCCCACGTTGTATCCTCCTATTTGTTTATTTAAGCTCCATCCAATGACCAATGTTCTCTTTTGGTAAACCACCCCGCAGGATCACTGAGATACTCGTAGGAATCGAGAAGGGCAAGATGGTGCCCCCGCTCCTCACCCGCCAGAGTCTCGTAGAACCGCTTTTCCACAGGGAGGGTGCTTTCTTCGCTTCGTGAATGATATAAACTATAAGACTTGCTCTCCATATCCATAGCTATCTTGATAGCTTCAAGTTCAGACTCGGCCACTTTAAACTTGCTGCCCAGCGCTTTAGTGGCTTTGGCGAACAGAGACTTGAGTCGTTTCCCTTTCTCGAATGGTGGTTCTATATCAGGCCAACTCTGCCCTTTCTTGAGGACTTCATATATTTCCTCAAATTTCTTACGGTGAACGTCTTCTTCATCGGCTAGCTGCTGAAACAGTTCCTCCGCTAGCTTGTTGCTGCTTTTCTGACTTGCCTTCTGGTAAAACTCCTTGCCCTCTACCTCCATTCGAACAGCGAGCTGAAGTACCTCTATCGTCCTGGCCTGTTCGTTTTCCATTTGCGCGCTCCTCTTAATACCTTACGAGCTAATTAATTCCATATCCTGACCACAACAGACTAGAGTACCGCCGCTAGCCTTGGTCACCGTCACTTCATTGCCACAGACATTGCAGCGATATTTTTCGCCAACTTTTTCAACAGCCATTTTTACCTCCTTAATTTTTTATAGCGAGCAAAAAGCCAGAATTCACGTTCTCTATAATTTTCTCTTGAGTTCCGCAAGCTGGCGCAGATGCTTTTTTTCTTCATCCAATGTGTTGAGGACTACTTTGCGGTCCCGCTCCCTCACCAAGCTCTGTAATTCTGTGTAAAAGAGGATGGAATCTTTCTCAGCTTGGATTCCAATGTCAAGGGCTTCACTTTCATTGAATACCTTACCAGCTTTTTGCTGGGCCTCGGTAACACTGGAAAATACTGTGCTGTCAACTAATGATTTGAGGTAAAGCATATATTCATCAGTATAGGTT
>JAUVXS010000020.1 GCA_030603485.1 Dehalococcoidia bacterium | reverse complement strand
GTCCTACGGTTAAGTCTATGTTGATTTGGTCAGGATTAATGGTTACATCTCCAGGGACAAGTGCAACTTCATCAAATCCGTAAGCGCGTTCCATTTCTTTGAATCTAAACCGGGGCATTTTGCTTTACCTGGTAGAAATTGCCATAAACTATACTAGTATGGCGGTCTAAAGTCAAGAAGGTCTCGGATCGTTTGAATTTTGGTTGTTTGATTGAGTTTTCACGTATTTTCACTCTCTCGGAAAATGAATTGAGGCACGCCAGAGAATATTTCCATGAGAATAGGATTAAGGGCATATGGGTTGTGATGAACGTACAGATGGCGCCTGCAAGATTTTCCCGAGAATTGCTCACAATAAAGAGAAACAATGTCGACTTGGTGATTTATAAGGTTACCTCCAATCATAACACTGAATGCATTGTCCGCTTTTCTACTATTTCCCATCACTTGACATAATTCACGTGCTATATATTGGCAGGTATCCATATAAGGCACGGAGAGCTCTCTCACGTAGACTAATATATAACAGCATCTCCTGTTAGTATAGTTTATCGACCATACTCAGACTTCTTACCAACCCTCGCCTGTCTGAGAGCGACAATGGTCCTCTTCAAGTCTTCTCTATTAAACTCACATAAGGCACACAAGGTATCCAATGATCTTTCCGTATTGGTCACTGTTGGTTCATTAAGTCTTATTAATTCTTCTGCCGTTTCTTTATTTAACGCACCAAACCTCACCATAACGGCAACATCAGGTTCCAGAACATTAACATCATTAAGTTCTCGGAACAGGTATGCTCCGGCATCATGAAGGGCACAGTCATAGTGTCCCAGTAAATTATCGCCGCCGGGCTTAATCCAATCAAGGGTATCTGCCAGATAACGCTTGATATATTCTTCGTCATATTCCTCAAACAAGAAATATGCCAGAAACTCTGGAACGAATTGATCTGTAAATTTACTGGAATCGACGAAGAATTCGTCTGTTATTTCTTTTGCATCCTGCGGACTATTCGTAATTTTGCCAATCGATTGCTTTGCGTATTCATTAATTGCCCTATATACAGGCGCTATTGCAGTAAAAGAATGCTCCAGAAGATTGCATTTCATCAGTGCGAGGAACATATCCTGGCTATTCTCAAAAAAATTTCTGTACATTTGAAAAGGTGTCCTTCCATGAACGAAGAAGGGTACCTCGTTTTCACAGCATCCTTTTATCGCCAGAAAGTACCCTGCAACGGCACATGCTATACACGGATCACCCAGTTTTTGAACGGCAGCTCTGTAGAATTTCTTGTGAATATTCCAGTCTGGCTTATAATAAATATGATCTACCCGTAACTTGCTTACGGTGTTTTCTATAGATTCCCTGGCGAACTCAGTTAAAAAACCGTTATCGAAAGTAACTGCCAATACCTTGAGGTTGTGTTTTTTCACCATTTGACAAAGAACATAAGTGCTATCCTTGCCGCCACTTAAACCGACAACGGCATCATATTCATATTTACCCTTTAGTTTCTGCAATCTTCTTGCCAGTAGTTGTTCTCGATCATGTATATTCAAAATATACTTTCTATTTTGTTCAAAATATTCACAGTAATTACACACACCTTTATCATTTAAAACCACATTAAATTTCCCCTCGGGAAGATTACAGGTTTGACATCTGCTCATGCTAAAATCCCTCCTTTTTTATCCGGTAGTGACCAGAAACGAATTCTAACTAGATGGCATTAATATTTTACTTTAGAATCAAAAACCAGTAAATGGAACTATGTTCTGGGTGTGTATCATTCTCCACTAAGCTAGTTGGTTAAAGCCTTGCCAATGGTGACCCAGCAGACAAGCCCATTTTCAACGCGTCATCGCGTCATAAGTTGATATATCGGTCAGGGTAATGTCATTTTCCCTCACTATTTCTAGTGTTTAGTCTTTGAATTTCTTATGGGGCTGTGTGAGCTGTCGGGCTTACATTGTATTCGGCTCTGAGCCTGGCAGTTTACCAGGTTGGCTATGGCCTACTTTTGCTGTTTCAGGAAGTCCAGCTTCGATAATGCCGATGAAGACTTCCACCAACCCAGGGTCAAACTGAGACCCGGCACATCGCCGTAACTCTTTTATCGCCTTTTCACTGCATAGGGCAGCGCGGTATGGACGGGTAGAAGTCATGGCCTCAAAGCTATCAGCTATAGCAAGGATGCGGGCTTCCATGGAAATCTCTTCGCCCTTCAACCCTTCAGGATAGCCACCACCATCCCATCTCTCATGGTGATGTAAAATACTATTTATACAAGGAACCAGATTGGGTACGTTACTAACGATGTTTGCTCCTAATTTAGGATGCGACTTAATAGCTTCCCAATCTTCTTTACTAAGCTTCCCTTTTTTATTAAGCACTTTATCAGGAACACCAATTTTACCAATGTCGTGAAGCAAGGCAGCAGTACTCACCCTGGATACATCTTCAGGTGACCGTCCAATCACTTCTGCTAAAGCTACAGCATAAGTATTAACTTTTCTGGAATGACCATAAGTATAGGGATCTCTGGTCTCCACTGTCGAGACTAAGGCATAAATAGCACTCAAACCATTACGCCTGGCAGAAACCCCCGCATATTCCAGCGGCTCAGATAAAATCGTGGATGCGAGATAGAGTCGATTACCTCCTGTACGCTTGGCAAAATAAAGAGCAGTATCAGCCACGGTAACAAGCTCGCCAGATATCACTCCATCTGCAGGATAGCTAGCCAAACCAATGCTACAAGTTACAGCAATCTCCTTTTTCTTCATTTCCCTGGCAACCCCTTCCAGAACTCGCTCAGCTACGATACGGGCATCAATCACGGCTGTCTGAGGCAAGATAACAACGAATTCATCACCGCCATAACGAAAAGCCTGGTCAGCACTCCTGATAGCGCTCTTGATAATTCTCCCTACCTGATTCAGAAGAATATCCCCAGAAGGGTGCCCATATATGTCGTTATAAGACTTAAAGTTATCCAGGTCAATCATGAATAAAGAGAGCACATTGCCATAACGGGAATGTCGGGAAATCTCTTCTTTGAGCCGTTCTTCAAAATGACGCCGGTTAAATAGCCCGGTAAGTTCATCAATGCGAGACCTTTGTTCCGCCCGGGCATAAAGTTGGGAATTCTCAATGGGGGTGGCAATCTGTAGAGCCACCTGCTCGAGAAGTTTTATTTGCTTGGCACTGTAAGCACCAGGGCGGCGACTGGCCACAATCAAACTACCGATACTCTGGTCTTTGATACTCAGGGGCAGGTAAACAATGGAGCGAATCCCTCGCTGCAGGTAATTCTCTCCGGTCTGGAATTTGTGGTATTGTGCCAGATCAGCTTCATATACACCTTTTCTCTCCCGGCATACGAACTCCGTTGCCGTCCCTTCAAGCGGTATCCTCTCCTCCCTATGCCAGGGAAAACCTATGTTGCTGGATAAAGCTAGAAAATAAAGCTCGTTTCCTTCAACCAAAGCAATCGTTGCCCAGTCAATATCCACTACCTCCTTTAATTCCTGGGCGAAACCTTCAAATATCGTCTCAATGTTCACACTGGAGGTCACAATTGTAGTTAAACGGTTAAGCAGGGTTATTTCTTTGTCCTGCTCTTGCAATCGCTCAAGGAAATATTCCTTTTCCATGCTCGCTACCACCTGGGAGGTGATAGACTCCAATAAATCAATATCTTCAACGGTGTAAATCTTTTCATCCCGCCTCTCACTTATTGCCAAAACAGCACCAAGTTCCCCCCTGTTTGTTAAGGGAACAAACATCTCCACCCCCGCCAATCGAATTTCCTCTTTTTCCTGCTCCCATATAGATTGAAATTCAGGGAAGATGACGAGATTCCTTTCCGGCAATATGGTACTTTCGCGCTTCAGCCAGGTCACAACAGGACTATCCGGTTTTAATTTCAATTCTTTTATGGGATTATCTCCTACAGGAGGGTAGGTAAATCGGGCGATAAAAGCTCCGTCTTCGACTTGCGGTAAAAGCAGACAAGCTCTGCGACAGTCAATAGACTGAGAAAGCAGGGATATGAACTCGCTGCCAAACTGTTCCATTGTGCTGACATTGTGTATCTTGGTGATAAACTGAGATAACAGCTTGCGATAATGGTATCTTTCCCCGATAAATGCTTCCTCCATCTTCGTTCGCCAGGGAGCACCCACTTTAGAAACAAAAAGTAAAATGGCTGGAATTCCCAGGGCGATGGTTACCACTAAGGAGGTAAGGTTAAGCTCAAAGTCGACGAATCGGTGAGCGAGCCAAAAGACCAGTAATACCATACCAATGCCACTGCCATAGAGGACCGCGTATACAAAGACTTGGCGGAATACAAACCTGATATCCAGCATACGGTAGGTCACAACAGCGTAGGTTAAGACACAGGCAATAATAAGGTTCCCGATATGGCCCACAGGGTATTCGCTTACACGGGGAAGAATGGTGGTAAGAAGGGACACCGTTAGGATAACAATAGCAGCAATTAAATACGCAATTTGATTACGTTCTGACGCATCAGATGAAGTCTTGTGCCTTCGCAGTAGAGAATATATATCCTTGACTCCAACGGTAGAGAGAAAAAGGAAGCCTATGGCAATAATCCAGGGACCGTAATCAACTCTGACGGGGATGGCCTGCACATCAATGCTCCTTGGGATGTAGCCAACCGCTACCAAGACAAGGGTGGCTACCAAGAAAAGATAAGCCAGGGGAATCTTGATGCGTTCAGACTGGTAGAAAGTGCAGACAAAATAATGAAGATGAATAAGCATCCAAATGGTAACGCACACGGCAAGTCTAACTGCCACCAACTGCTCCCACATAAAGAAATCAGTGCGGCCAAAGAAGCCAACTAAGCTCCATAAGATTGCGGGAATCAAGAATAGAAAGAAAAACCTTTGCTTTCTGTTCCACGGTCTGTTAGATAGCATAACAACAAATAGGGGGATATACGCGACCGTGGCAATTAAGGCGATTAAGGCATGGGCATTCATGATATTATCCCTATATAGTCATACGCATAAATTCCGGCACAATTTTACATGTCATTCTGAGCCCCTCCAATGACAGAAGGAAGCACTCTTAAATAACTGTTGTGTCACCATTTCCGTAAATTACTTCAATATAGGTTTATTATTGACATAAATTTGTAGACTGTCAAGAGGGACTATTGTACCCCCCAGAAGTAAGAGGTCTTCTCAGCCATATTCTCCTGCGTAGGGCGAGATTGGTAGTGCGATCCTTTAGGGTCGTGCGGCACGAGGCTGAAGCCTCGTACCGTGTTCTTAGACACCCTCATTCTGAGTTGCCGGTAAAAATTTGCGCGCGGTTCATAATGATAAAGGAAAAGGCGAGGTAAAAACCTCGCCTTTCATTGTGTTGGTAAGACGTCCTGGTTTTCTCTTAACTATGCTGGTGTCACCGGGCAGTAGCGCGTTCGGCTTCAGTTACTGCCACAGCTTCCACCACAACCCTAGGAGCTCCTAGCTCAGAAAGAACTTTATCTGTGGGATTGACGTGTGTCGGCTTCACGTGATCTGGAGCTACACTCTGGGCCTGCCGCTGGGATATATAACTGGAGAAGGCGCCTTGTGGAAGCAAGCTAACCTGTACCGGCTCTAAATCCAGCATAGTCTCCATATCGCCGATGAGGCTGTAGAAATTGCAGCGATACTTTCTGTCCAATCTTCGGAACTGCTCACGCGTTGCAGCCGCCACACTTTCTGCACTGGCAATATAACCGTCTCCAAGTTCAAGATAGAGATGCAAAAGGGGCTTGTTATCAATCATTTCCTTGCGTGCTACCCAATCTACACAAGGAATGCCGGTCTTTTCAATTGCCTCCCCGATCATTCTTTCCGTTAGCCGACCAAGACCAGCAATATCAACGAGGTCATCAGCGCGGCCATCGAATACCATCTGGGGAATATCAGTATCGAGTTTTTCGTTTCGCAATGAGGTTATCTTTATTATGTCGCCAATCCGATACCTCGTCATGATACCGCCGTGAAAGTTAGTGGTGACTATCTCGTATCTCTCCCCCTCATTCACTTCATCCAGCAGGATAGTCTTTGGCTGGTAGGAATGATCCAATTGCCATTTGAACTGTTCTTTTTCAGGAATAAACTCGAAGAAGTTGAGATTGGGAATAAAAGTCATGCCCTCATAATCCCAGGTCTGGGTAGCATAAATGCCACCCTCAGTGGCACCGTATATTTCCAAAGGTTGCTTTCCCCACAGTTCCTCTACCCTTTCCCGGAAAATGGCACTATCGGCGCCTCCTCCCACAACTACCTGAATCGACCACAAATCCTTGGGCAATAGAGGACGACGGGCTAGTTTGCTCTTAATTAGTCCTCTAATGAAGCGAGCAGATGCCATGGGATGAGATAGTAAAAAACGAGTGTCTACATTTATTGCTCCTTGCTTAAACATCTCGCCGATATAGACTAAAATAGAGGGCAATCCACCAAAAGCATCAAGCCCCTGAGATAAAGCCTCCTCAAAACCGGCTTCTATCTTTTCATGAAATGTCATTTCCTCTGCATTGCAGGGCATGATATCGAAGCCGAGTGCCTGTTGCATCAGATATCCCACGACACCTGACCCATAATCGCGGGACGCCATAGTGGCTAATGTTTTTAAATGTTCTTTCACCAGAAAATCGCCTTGAGAGTTGCAGGAGGCCAAAAGCCCAACGCCACCAACCACTCGCTCAAATTCATATACGAACCTCGCAGATAAGGGCACCCATTTGAAGTTATACTCACCAATCCTGCCGACAGTACGCACCCATATGGCAGGCCTTACCGGTAATACATCCTCCCTCTTTTCCACAAGCTCAGGTAAGTAATCAGCATAGGTCGTCAAAGGTACCTGCTGCCGAAACTCTTCCACTGTCTCGGGCATGGCGCCGCTCATCACCTGCCTGCCCAATTCACACCTCTTTAGTAACTCAATTTGCTCCTGAAGCAGTCTCTTCTGGATAGCCATAAACTGCTCCAGGCTGAGGTCGAGAAATCCGCAGCACATCTTCCATAGCTCCTCTTTCTTGCCCTCGCGCAGTAAGTCAATCGGTCTTGTCATAGTTATGCCTCCTGCTTTCCTTCGTGTCAGTCAAGATGACAACGCAGGAACTTCACTGTCTTGAGAATACTATGACAAGGTTGGGGAAACTTGGGAAGAGATTATGTTCTAGAAGATAGTTCTATTTGAAGCTGTGGAGAATGTTATTGCCGAGAAAAATGCGAGGAAAGCATGTCAGGAACTTTTTACTTTTGCCGAGCCACCTAGACTTTGCAGTTTTCGGGTCAATTGCTCGAATTCGTTATCGCCAGGTTGCTTGCCTAGCTCCAACCCGTAGCTGATAAAGAATTCCAGGAAATTGCGTAATAGCTCTTTCGTTCCTTCCTGAAACTGGTGAAATTCTTCTCGGGTTACGCCGCCTTGCTTTCTATTTTCTTCCTCTTCCTTCAACTGACTCTCGATAAGAAAGTTGATGAACTCAGACTGTCCCATATCACCCCGATTGTCGTCTACCTTTTTCACCAGCTCAGCATCTACTATTAGCATCCTTTTTTCAGACATATACGGCTCCTATCATACGTAACACTCCTTATATTTTTATGTTAAACAAGGGGTGACCTCACACTACTTCCAGGCACCCCTCTATAACTCCATAACATTCAAGTCTCAAGCTCCATTGCCATTTCGGAACTCGAGAACTTCTACTATGGTGTTTATATTTCTAAGCAGCTCCCCGCCCTTCTCCGTTACGTGATAGGTGACTATGGGATTCCCCACCTCTACTTTGTGAATAAGCCCGTGGCTCAAGAGGAAACCGAGATATTTTTGTATCTGGGCATAGCTCATATTGGCGCTATACATAATCTCTGTCTTACCAGCGCCATTTTCCCCAACCCGGAGCATATCAGCTATTATCTCTATATTAGACCTTCGCAGATTCATTATACTACACCACTATTTAGTACTTTAGGCCTATTACTATTATACTACCTCAATGGCACTTGTCAAGCCCCCAAAGGCCTGGCAGCGCGGGATGATATAATATAGACTATTGACATCAGGGAGAATTACGTTATACGATAATCACTGGAACTAAAGCTAAATAATCAAGAAGATATTTGAATTAAGGAAATAAAACTTAACAAGGAGGTGGCTGATGGATAAGATTAAAGTGATGGTAATTGATGAGCAAGCATTTTTCAGAGCCGGGGTGCGTCAGACATTGTCTCAACAATCTGACCTGGAGGTATTGGAATGCGATCCAACTCAGAATGCACTTGAGCTGATTGAAGATAATCTCCCTGATGTCGTTTTACTTGGCTCTGACCTGACTAGCCTCAGCGGGATTGAGCTGAGTAGAAAAATTGCCCAATACTATCCAAATACTAAAGTAATAGTGCTAAGCCCTGACCCTAATGATGAAGAGCTTTTTGAGGTTATTAAAACTGCAGCCGCAGCCTGCTTGAGCAAGAGCGCCACTGCCGACGAACTGGCTAACACTATAAGGCAAGCCCGCAAAGGTGAATACCCCATAAATGAAAGCCTGTTGACTAGACCCAGGGTTGCCAAGCATGTCTTAAACCAATTTCGCGGTTTAACGAGAACTATGGAAGGCGTGGCTGCTCCTCTCACCAAGAGGGAAACACAGATTCTGACCTACATTGCTGAGGGCAATTCAAATAAAGAAGTCGCCCGTATTCTGTCAATCAGCGAGCAAACAATCAAAAATCATGTCAGTGCTATCCTTCGCAAGCTAAATGCTAATGATAGAGCTCACGCTGTTGCGCTCGCCCTGCGCAGCGGCTGGATTTCTCCAGACGTAAAACCGCGAAAGCCATTGGAAGATTTTGATGACTTTGATGAAGTCTGAATACCGCCTTATGGGCGATTATAGTGATTTGCAGAAATCGTGACATGAAAGCTATTACGATGCATTCCTTTGTGTTGTTGCCAAGCTAAGCTGCGGTCTTCGGCCTCGCAGGGCAAGGCGAAAGCATCGCCCCTATAGTATTAAAGAAATCCTAAGTCCCAAACACTTAAGGGGAAGCTCCAAATACTAATACCCAAATCTCAAACAATGTCAAATAACCAAAATTCAAATGACCCAGATGGTTTTGAATTCAAAGTTTTGCGAGTGGGACTGCCACGTTTATTCTGGGCAGAGGGAGGTGAAATTCTTCGCCTTCGGCTCAGAATGACAGGGAGAGCGAATAGCTCACATGTATGAAAGTGCTTCGTTTATCAAGGATTACCGTTCAGCTGAGCCCAAGCCGAAGACCGATTAGTAAGCCAAGAAACTTAGTCCGACCAGATACTCTGGATATCCGGCCTTTGCCTGGCTTAACGGTCAAGCAGTTTACTACCCGGGATGTTATCTCTAAGTATATAATAGATTCGTCCTTACCAATCTTTGGGCTATATCACCCTTCAGGAGTGACTTGAATGCTATTTGTAAAAGAAAAGAAGGCTGATGTATCACTAATGTACTGCATGAGGACACATGGTTGCCATTTTATTCACTATGGTATAAAATCTAAACATGCGTGATTACGAGTTAGTAGCTATAATTAGTCCTGAAGTTGATGAAGAGGGGATGTCCAAAATTATGGACAGGGTGACTGAGTCTATTAATAGCCGTGGTGGAGTGGTGGAAGAGACAAAGAAATGGGGGAAAAGACGGTTGGCTTACCCTATAAAAAAATTCATGGAGGGTGACTATTTTCTGACTCGCTTTAAGTTAATGCCAAAATCAGTTAAGGAACTTGAAGGAGAAATTAGTGCTTCGGAGGACATTCTACGATATCTTGTGGTAAAGTTGGGTGATTAGTATGGCAAGCTTAAGCAAAGTGATACTTGTTGGCAATCTAGGGTCTGACCCAGAAATGAGGTACACGCCCAATGGAAAGGCAGTTACCTCCTTTCGTATGGCTACTAACCGTCGTTATACCACTTCTGCTGGGGAGACTAGAGAAGAGACAGACTGGTTTAGGGTTAGTGTCTGGGGTAAGCAAGCTGAACAATGCAATCAATTTTTGGCCAAAGGGGGGCAAGTTTACGTTGAGGGAAGATTACATGCCCGCAATTGGGAAGGACAGGATGGGCAGGCACGCACTAGCCTTGAGGTAACTGCAGAGCACGTACTTTTCCTCGGTAAGCGATCTCCTGTTTCCCTTCCTGAGGAAGGGGAGCTTGAGCCTGAGGATTTACCCTTTGACTAAAATAAAGGAGAAAGAGATATGGCTTTTACTGGAAGAGTAAGAGGTACGAGGAGCTACATCACCAGGCCAGCAGTATGTCCTTTTTGCAAGGGGCATACGAAAGTTGACTATAAGGATGCTTCTATGTTATCTCGCTGTATTTCCAGTCAGGGTAAGATTGTGTCGCGGCGGAGGAGCAGGGCCTGTGCTAAACATCAAAGAAGCTTAGCACAAGCTATAAAGAGGGCCCGTTATCTTGCTATGTTACCTTACGCACCAAGCCATATTTGGAAAACAGGAGGCGTAGGCCTATCTCGTTCGACGGTTTAAAAAATGCCAAAGCGGACTTATCAACCAAAGAAAATTCCCCGGAGACGCAGTTTGGGTTTTCGTGCTAGAATGGCCACTCGAGCTGGAAGGCGAGTGCTTCAAGCAAGACGCCTTAAAGGGCGGTATAGGCTAACTCCAGTTTAACTCTAACCTGTGAAGGAGCCTCGTTTTTTAACTAATAGAGCGCAATATACTTTGGTTTACCGACAAGGCAAAGTATGGGCAAATAGCTTGCTAGCGATGAAGGCAATGCCCAATGGTTTAAGTCTAAGCAGATATGGTTTTTCTGTGACTAAAAAAGTAGGTAAGGCGGTGCAGCGTAATCACTTGAAGAGGTTACTCAGGGAAATAATGAGGCTGCAATTGCTAGAACCTGGATGGGATATCGTCTTCATTGTTCGATCTGTAGCAGTTAATGCTGATTATCACCAGCTGGAAAGGGCAGTAACCAGGCTCTTAGCTCAAGCGCAGTTGTTGGAGAGCAACGAATGACTAAATTAGCTCTGGGTTTAATTAAATTGTACCAGAACACAGTGTCGAAGGGTCTCCCTAATGTTTGTCGTTTCCAGCCTACATGCTCTCAGTATGCTTTTGAGGCAATTAAAAGAAACGGGTTTATCCGAGGTAGCTGGTTGGCAGCCAAGAGGCTAGGTCGATGTAATCCCTTCTCCGAAGGCGGCTATGACCCAGTACCTTAGTTATTTAGTAGAATGAAGCAAGTAAAGATACTCGCCCTAATTGTAATTGCTCTTCTGCCATTGACACTGGTTTCCTGTAGTTTATTCGGTGGAGCTGCGGTATCAGGAGGATGGGCAGGAACTGCATTTCATGACGGCATCATTTATGTTGGCTCCAGGGATGGCAGGGTGGTGGCGATAAATTCATCGACTCAACGTCAACAATGGGATTACACAATTACCCCCACTACTACTATATATACCACGCCAATAGTGGATGGCGATTTAGTTTACGTTGGCACTTATAATGGTATAGTACTGGCATTGAACACGTCGGCGAGAGTCGAAGATTTGCCCTTTCCTCAGGCGAGGTATGGTGAGTGGGAGTGGTATTGTCCCATAGAGAATGCAAGAAGCAATGCTATAGTAGCTGACCTGGCAATGAGCGAGGATGCCTTATATGTAGCCAGTTCGAATGGTAGGGTCTACTCTCTAGATAAGGGATCTGGTGATGAGAATTGGAAGCGAGAAGATATTCCTGTTCTCACTGAAAACGCTGAAGAGCCTGAAAAGCTATGGAACTCCCCGGTAATTCAGGGTAATACCTTTTATGTCAGCACTTTCGATGGTCATATCTATGCTTTATCGGCTGAAACAGGCGAGTTATTGGACTGGTCCTTCGAAGCAGAGGCGGGCTTTGCTTCTTCACCCGTGATTTACGAAGATATCATCTACGTGGGGTCATTTGACCGCCATCTTTATGCCGTAAAAATAGGTAGTGATGTGCCACTGTGGAAATTTCCCCGGGAGAAACCAGCCGGTAATTGGTTCTGGGCGTCTTCTATAGTGAATGAAGGCATTGTTTATGCTGGCTGCCTGGATGGCAAACTTTATGCTATTGAGGCAAAAACAGGGGACAAATTGTGGGAATTTGATGCTGAAAGCCCAATAGTTTCCTCGCCTGTTTTGATGGATAATTTGCTGATAGTGGCTGCTGAGTCAGGTAATGTGTATGTCATTGATCCCGAGACCGGTGTCGGTGAGCGAATCAGGAATCGAGAAAATAGCGATAAACCAACCATTAATGACCAAATAAGAGCATCTCTTTACGCCCACGAGGGTCTGGTTTATATTCGAGGTGAAGATAACCAGTTGTATATTGTGGATATTGTTAATAAGGAAGTGAGTCAGCCAATTCCATTGACTGTTGAAGAATGAGGTTCACCCCTGATGCAAGTATGGTATTTAATTATAGGTAACCCGGTACTTAATGTGTTGATTGCCTTGAGTCACCTTTTATCTGGTGAATTTGGGTTAGCAATCATTGCCCTTACCATTATCGTTCGTTTACTCTCCTGGCCTCTTACCAAGCGCCAGCTCAATTCCACTAAGGCTCTGCAAAACATGCAGCCGAAGATTCAAGAATTGCAGAAGAAATATGGTAAAAATAAACAAAAGCTTCAGCAAGAAATGATGAAGCTTTATAAGGAAGCCGGGGTAAACCCTCTGGGCTGCATATGGCCTATGTTGGTTCAGCTTCCTATCTGGATTGCAGTCTATCAAGCCATATTGAAAGCTCTGGCTACCACGCCCGACAACTTACTTGATCTAGCTCATCGTCTTTACTCCTGGGACATAGTGAATCAAGCGATTCCGTTGAGTAGTATGTTTTTAGGGTTCGATTTAGGAGGCACTAACAACTTTATTCTAGCTATCATAGTTGGCGGCACAATGTGGGTACAACAGAAGATGACCCAAGCACCAGCCGTTGACCCAAGGCAGCAGTCCACAAGCAGGATGATGTTGCTGATGATGCCTCTCATGTTTGGCTTCATCACCTTGATGGTCCCCAGTGGCCTGGCTCTTTATTGGACTGTTTCCAATATAATCGGTATTGTAACTCAATATATCATGGCTGGTGGCTGGGGTTATCTTAGATCCCGTTCTCCAACTCAGTCAACATAGTGAGAGAAGAATGAACTCATGTGCAGTCCCGTAAATAGCTTTCACAAGAGGTGTCATCCTGGGACGTTCGCATCTTGTCATTCTGAGCCGAGGGCGAAGAATCTCACCTCCGTCCAGGATAAACTCTGCGAAGAATTCAGAGACCCTTCGCTAGCGCTTAGGTTGTATATCGGACATGCTGTTGATTTGATGAAACTCACTTAGGAGACTAAAGACTCGCATTGTAGAGACGCTGGTAAATTACTAAAGGGAGATTGGACTATGGAAGGGATTGAAATAACAGCTGACACGGTGGAACAGGCCATAGAAAAGGCAGAGACGCAGCTAGGGTTGAGCCGAGACCAATTTGAGGTGGAGGTTGTTAGAGCAGGGAAGTCGGGAATTCTAGGAGTAGGGGGAAAAGAGGCTTTAATCAGAGTGATTTCAGTAGCCCCACCGGAAGAGAGCTACCCTGAGCTTGTTGAAGGGGATACGGTAAAGGTAGTCACAGAAATTTTAGATACTTTGCTTGGCTTACTGGGTATAACAGGCGAGGTTGAAGTGCTCTCCAATGAGATACCTCTAGCTTTGGACATAAAGGGTGACGATTTAGGTATCTTGATCGGACGGCGAGGTCAGACGCTAGCTTCCCTGGAATATGTTACCAAGCTCATGGTAGTTGGCCGGTTAAAGACCTGGCTGCCATTAACAGTTGACGTTGGCGGATACAAGAAACGCCGTCGTGATTCATTGCAAAGATTGGCATTATATCTAGCTGAACAGGTAAAATCTGGACGCCAAGCTATAACTATGGAGCCAATGCCTGCTGACGAACGCCGTATCGTTCATTTAACTTTGGCTGATAATCCTGATGTAACAACTCATAGCATAGGTGAAGGTGAGAATAGGAAAGTGGTTGTTTTACTGAAACAGGGTTAGCCATGTTCCGAGAAGTAAACACTAAGGTTAACTTTATTCAACTAGAAAACGATATTCTCTGCTTCTGGAAAGAGCAGGGAATTTTCAACAAGAGCATCGAGATAAGAAAAGGGGGACCACATTATACTTTTTATGAAGGTCCGCCCACAACCAATGGCAGCCCGGGAGTTCATCATGTGCTATCTCGTCTATACAAAGACGCTATTTGCCGGTACAAAGCGATGAAGGGTTATCATGTACCGAGAAGAGCGGGGTGGGATACCCACGGTTTGCCCGTTGAGTTGGAGGTGGAGAGTTCTCTTGCCCTCACCAGTAAGGCTCAAATTGAGGAATATGGAGTGGCTCGATTCAATGATCTTTGTCGCCAAAGCGCTTTCAAATATATTAAAGAATGGGAAGCTATGACCGAGCGCCTCGGCTACTGGTTGGATATGGCGCATCCTTATATAACCTTAGACAATAGCTATATCGAATCCTGCTGGTGGATAACGAAACAGCTATGGGACAGGGGCTTAATTTATCAGGGCTATAAAGTAACGCCGCATTGTCCTAGATGCGGCACATCCCTCAGCTCTCACGAGGTGGCTCAGGGCTATGAGGAGGTGGATGACCCGTCGGTCTGGGTAAAGTTCAAGCTCGACCTGGCACAGCCTGGGGGTAGCGAAACTGCTCGCTCCCTTCTTTCCTCAACCGTTCCAACTTATCTTCTTGCCTGGACCACCACACCCTGGACACTCCCCGGCAATACCGCCCTAGCAGTGACTCCTGAGGCTGACTACGCTGTGGTGGAGGTAGATGATGGATATCTCATTCTGGCCGATGCTCTCCTTGAGCAGGCAGGGTTGGGTGGCTGTAAGGTAGTGGAGAAGGTGATCGGGGAAGATTTAGTTGGAGTGCATTATGAACCCTTATATAACAATATTGACATTCGTTACGTCAAGGAAGATAAGAGAGCTTATCGTATTATTGGGGGTGATTTTGTCTCCATGGAAGAGGGGACGGGGATTGTACATATAGCCCCGGCTTACGGAGAGATAGACTTTGAAGTAGGCGAAAAGGAGGGTTTACCCCTAGTTCATACTGTGGAGTTGAATGGGAAGGTGACGACTAATCTAGTGACAGGTTTTACCCCTAAGATGAGAGACTACATTCAGAAAAATACTGCCCCCGTAAGCCTTGGAGGCGTACGGCAAAAGAAGGATTTACCGGGTGCAGGCAAGTTTGTCAAAGATGCCGATAAAGATATTCTTGATGACTTAAAGTCTCGTGGGCTGCTCTTTCGCAGTGAGAAGATTACCCATACCTATCCCTTCTGCTGGAGGTGTGAAACACCTCTTCTCTACTATGCCAAACAGACCTGGTACATCAGGACAACAGCAGTGAAAGAAGAACTTATCTCGGGCAATGCCGAGATAAACTGGTACCCTGATTATATTAAGCATGGTCGTTTTGGCGACTGGCTGGAGAACAATGTCGATTGGGCTTTTTCCCGGGAGAGGTATTGGGGGACTCCGTTCAATATTTGGCGCTGTTCCTCTTGCGGCAATTGTGAATGTGTAGGTGGGGTGGACGAATTAAGGACGCAATCAAGTCTCAGTGGCTTAATCACACCCTTGGATTTGCATCGCCCTTATGTGGATGAAATAACATTTACCTGTCCTAAATGTGATGGCAGGATGCAGCGTGTTCCCGAGGTAATGGATTCTTGGTTTGACTCCGGAGCTATGCCCGTAGCTCAGTGGCATTATCCCTTCGAGAATGAAGATAAGTTTAAGCAGAATTTTCCCGCCGATTTTATTTGCGAGGCTGTGGACCAGACCAGGGGCTGGTTTTACAGCTAACATGCCATATCTACTCTACTTTTCAATCGTCCTTGCTTTAAGAATGTCATCTGCTTAGGGCACCTCGTCGATGCCCAGGGTGAGAAAATGAGCAAGTCCAAGGGCAATGTAATAGATCCCTGGGCTG
>JAUVXS010000022.1 GCA_030603485.1 Dehalococcoidia bacterium | reverse complement strand
ATTAGAACCGTCTACCTCAAAAAGGATGAAGTGGCGTACCAGGTCAAGGAAGATACTCTTTTCGAATATGCCATTAAGTAGTACCTCCAGTTCTGGGATACCTTTTTGTTCAACAGTTATCCCGTTGCTAGTGCGCCAGGGCAGGAACCACTCCAAACCAGATGTCAGCATTCCCACCCGGGCCTCAGTGCCGTCGCTAATGACCAGCAGTTCGTCATATGGGAAAAGGGAGGGTATATCCATCTTGTAGGTCTGAAACTGGTTGTAGGCTGCCTTTATCGTGGCGCTTTCGTCAGCGGGGTTTTTTAGCTCTATCACTGCAAGTGGCAAGCCATTAACAAAAACGACCAGGTCAGGGCGTCGGTTCTGCTGCCCTTCAATAACTGTGAACTGATTGACCACTAGCCAATCGTTACTCTCTGGGTCGGCAAAATCCACCAACCACACCTTATCACCGACAATCCGTCCCTCTTCGTTGTGGTATTCCACATTCACGCCCTCGGTCAGCATCTTGTGGAACTGGCGGTTATTGACAATGAGGCTGGGACTATCAGGACGGGTCACTTTCCTGAAGGCATCCTCTAATGCCTCGGCTGGTATATCTGGGTTTAGAGCAACCAGAGCGGAGCGCAACCGTTCCTCCAGTAATACATCAACGTAGTTTGTCCGCTCAGGATAAGAGCCGTCGCAGGCGATATCCGGCCCAGGCAGATACTGATAACCCAAGCCTCTGAACCAGTCAATGGCTGCTTCTTCTACCACAGATTCTGTTATTGCGACAGTTGTCATCATAATTCCCTGTCAAAACGCTCCGAACTCCATATCTCCTCACAGATACGATGATATAGTCTCTGACGCTCATCCAGAGATGTTTTGGTAAACTCCGCGGGATATGGCTTAAAAGGCAAACCGGCTCTCTCTTTATAATTTAGAAATGATGGATTGTTTTTGTAGCAATTGGGATGAAGGGTCTTTGCAAGCATGTTCTGACCGAAGTATGCATCCAATTTCTCTTCGTAGGTATCAGCACTGAGACTTTGATTAAAACCGCGCGGTAGCAATATCAATCCACCGACCCGATTACGATATTGGTCAAATTCATAAGGATGGGCAAATTCATCTGTATGCCGCTCGTATTTATCAGCCCAGATATGTTCTATTTCAAATGGTTTCTTGATATCCCTTAAGACATAAGTTAGGAAACTGCTTTCTATCCCGCACTCTTTCTCTATGTGATGGGTAAGTCGTGCTAGCAAGAAATGAATCCGGTAACGATTCTGTTGATGCATATAAAGGTGCTCTATACCATCGAAAGATTCCTCCATTTCCTCCACTCTGCTCTTTAGGAATTGGACTAAACCTGGAACATCGAGCCCGCGGATTTCTTTCATGAGGTTGAACATAGTGTAGACTATTGAGGAATAGCCAAGCGTTCGGAAATTTACTACACGGCGTGCGATGAAAATATCTATGTAGCCGGCTACTAGTCGCATCTTCTTATCCACGGTCGCTATGTCATCTTCAGGTCTGATAGATGCCAAAATTAGTGGATCCTGCAACGTGAAGTCGTTGTATGCATTGTAGTAGACATATTCCAAGCCAGGTGTTAATTCTTCAGATGCTTTGCGAAGTCGTAGATAATGTGCACTGTAGTGGTCAAACAGACTGTGGATAAAATCATAGAAATCCGAACTTGTCTTCAACCCGACTCGTTCCCGGTTATCTCGTACCCATTTATGATAGCTGGTGCCTAATCTTTCGAAATCCTTGTTGACGGCACCTTTCTTGCGATCGCGTATGGTATCCGCGTACTGCGAGCGAAGCCATGCTTTGAAGAAGTCGGGTTCCACCTCTTCCCTCTCAAGAAATTGAAACAACCGTGCTTTCCAGAGGTCGTTGGCTTTTTGTTTTAGTTCTGGGTCGTCGATTCTAGACAGCAGATAGCCCTTAAGCATCTCAGTAGGACTCAAGCTCAAACCGCGGTCGTTCATAGTTTCAAAGATAGCATAGGCGTCGTCATCTGAATATGCCGTAATCTCCACCAAGTCCACATTATCGATCAGCCAATCTATGAAATATGGTAAGGTACTATTTTTCAATGTGTCTGGGAAAAGCTGCTCTATATCCTTGTAACGTGCAACAATATTACGTATAGACTCTGGCTGACCATCCTCAAGAAAATCCTCGCCGCTAAAAAGAGCTCTGATACACTCGGAGCGCTCCGGTACGTCGATATTGAAAGATTTCTGCCCATACTTCTCCGAATAAATGAAGTTATTGACATCAACTCTATCAGAATCCGAGTTGCTATTCTGTAAATGGTTCAGATATATTAGAAGAAGCGTTAGTGATGTAAGCCGCTGCTGCCCGTCGATGACAAAGTTCTGGTTGTTCTTACGACTGATTACTATCGAACCGAGGAAATAGTGGGGGTACCCCTGCACTTTGTTTCGTGCGTGTCCCTCTTCATAGCTTTGTAAGAACTTGCCCTCCAGATCTTCCAGCATCGCTGAGATGTTATCCTTTTTCCATTTATACTCCCGCTGATAATAATCAATTTTGTACTTAACGTTTTCCAATAGGTCTCGTATAGTCTTTGGATACGCGTCTACTTTGTTCATAGGTCCACCTCCACAAACTTCTCAGCATTCTTTACCCTAATCTCGCCTGATAGGAGCTTCGGCAGCAGAGTATCACGAACGGCAGCAAGTGTTGAGGCTTCATAGAGATTGTGCTTTACTCCTTCATATGAAGGGCGTACGACATCCGCGAAACTAATGGCGGCTCCCTCAGGTGGTACTGTTGTGTCCATTGTGAGCAAATCCTCGGGTCTAACACGCTGGTGACTGCTGGACGTACCTGTTACTAATGTTGAAAACGTCTCAAGGAATGAAGTTATCCCGAACAAGGAGTAGATGTATTCAGGTGTGTAATTTTCTTTCGGCAGAGCGACAAGAAACTCAGTAGATGATACCGAGCGCCTAGAACTACCAATAGAAGGAAGCCACACTCTAGGAAAGCGTGGATTTAGCTTGGATATTAGAACAGCCTTGTTTGGTACCTGAAACTTGTTACTCTTTATCTGTTCACCCTTCTCAACTTTTGGCATCCGACCTTCGTCAAATGCTGGGATGCTGTAGTGGTCAAAGACTTCATCTGGAAAATCGCTTGGGCTGATACTTTGGCGTCTAAGCACTGCGATATCGCTGACTGTCCCCACTCTCCACCCCCTCGGTATGGGCCCCAGTGGCGAATCTTGCATACCCTGGTCACGGAAAGGCTCAAAGTCCACAAACCAGTTCTTGAAGAGCGCCTGCGCCATAGCCTCTAGCGTCCGGTTCATCCGGCGGTTCAGTTCTATCTTGTCATCCAGCGCGCCCAGAATGGCAGCGATGGCGCGTCTTTCTTGCACTGCTGGCCAAACAACTTCCAACGATTCTAGGTCATCCCTTCTTGCGTTCCCAAACACAGAGCCGCCACCTTCAAACATATCCCAAAGGTGAGAGGTACCAGCACGGAGGGCAAATTCAACAAATACGCGGTCATTCGCATCATGTGGTCGAACAACAGCAAGACCGCGACCTATGGAGCAACGTTCGGTAGCGATGTTCACCCGACCGATAGGAGCACGGACACTGAACAGGATATCACCAGGCTCCGCTACACGGGTGGGGGCAGTGCAATACACCCTGCGGGAAGGATACCGACTACCGAAGTCTACCACACCCTGGTAGAATGGTAGACCTTCTCCAGCTTCATTGTAGGTGGTTCCTGGTGGTGATTGGCCCATAATGATACTAGAAATAGATCCGAGCCTTGTAGTCGGATGCTTAAGCATCACATCCCAACTCCTTTAGGTTCTGCCGAATTACATCTTCAAGTTTCGCCGATTCTTGGAACTGCTCCTCCAGCTTCTCTGTCAACCGTGTCATCTTCTCTTCAAAGGGCTCGCCTTCATCCCTTATATCCTCAGCACCTACATGGCGACCAGGGGTGAGCACATAGTTGTGGGTTGCGATTTCCTCAATTGTAGCCGACTTACAGAAACCGGGAATATCCTGGTATGCGTCTGCATCTGTTTCACCACGCCAGGCATGATATACCCCAGCAATACGCGAGATATCCTCATCGCCAAGCTCACGATGCACGCGGTCTACCATGTAGCCCATCTTACGAGTATCAATAAAAAGTGTCTGACGACGTCGGTCGCGGAACTTACTATTGCGCTTGTCTCGTGCCAAGAACCATAGGCAAGCGGGTATCTGCGAGCCATAGAATAATTGTGCAGGCAAAGCTATCATACAATCCACTAAATCAGCCTCACTAATATTCTTACGGATTTCACCTTCACCGGACTGATTGGAAGACATAGAGCCATTGGCCAGCACAAAGCCAGCAAGACCGGTAGGTGACAAATGGTGAATAAAGTGCTGTATCCAGGCAAAGTTAGCATTGCCGACCGGTGGTGCCCCATACTTCCAGCGTACATCCTCACGGAGACGCTCACCGCCCCAGTAGTGCATGTTGAATGGTGGATTAGCCAGGATGAAATCAGCCTTGAGGTCTTTATGCAAGTCATTGTGGAAAGAGTCGGCATTATGCGGACCAAGATTAGCCTCAATCCCACGTATTGCCAGATTCATTCTAGCTAGACGCCAAGTTGTCCAGTTGGACTCCTGGCCGTAAACGGCTATGGCACCGATGCGGCCACCGTGTTGGCGTATGAACTCCTCACTCTGAACGAACATCCCGCCTGAACCACAGCAGGGGTCGTATACTCGCCCCTTAAAGGGTTCAATCATTTCTACCAGTAGCCGGACCACACATCGCGGCGTATAGAACTCTCCTCCCTTTTTACCTTCGGCGCTGGCAAACTTACCAAGAAAGTACTCATAGACCCGGCCGAGAATATCCTTGGAACGATTCTCTTTATCACCTAGCCCGATAGTGCCAACAAGGTCGATAAGCTCTCCCACCCTTTGCTTATCTAGTGTAGGCCGGGCATAATCCTTGGGCAACACTCCCTTTAGTGAGGCATTATCACGCTCAATAGCTACCATCGCATCGTCAATCAGCTTGCCGATGGTAGGTTGCTTGGCATTGGCCTGAAGATGTGACCAGCGTGCTTCCTTTGGCACCCAGAAGACATTCTCCGCCTTATACTCATCACGGTCTTCAAGTACTTGGTATCGTCCTTTTGGCTCCTTAATGTAGTAATCACTTGATGGGTCGGTAGTCCACTGACTTAGCTGCTGATAACGTTCTTCAAAGGCATCGGAGATGTATTTCAGAAAGATAAGACCCAGAACAACATGCTTATACTCTGATGGGTCCATATGGCCACGCAACCTATCAGCTGCCTGCCAGAGCTTCTCCTCAAAACCTAAATTGGCACCATTCGACCTCTGAGATGCACGGGTACTATTGCTAGTGCTGCTTTTCCGTACCATCACTTACTCCTGTAGTCCTGTTTTATCGGCTCTATTTTTCCTCTTCCCACGTCGTGGTTCATTATAGTTCGCGGCAAATTCACGCAAATTGTCCTTGTGAATAAGCCATTTATTGTGAACTTTCTCTGCTGGAATACGACCTTCACGACACAGACGTTTGACCGTCTCCCAATGAACGCCTAGAACGGCGGCTGCCTCAACTACGCTCAGGTAATTACCAAGTACGGGCAATTCATACTCCATATCTTAGTCTATCGGTATCGCAATAGTAGCACTCGGCAACAAATAAATCAACAGAATATTACTTGGTAACTAAACCCTTAACTGCTGTGTAACAATGTAGCGTTTTGTTACTCTCGCTGACACCATGAACCTAAGTCAGGGGGTCATGTTTTGGAAATAGTAATTTTCTACTTATTATTACCCGCTACGCTTAGAAGTCCTATTCGATAAAACCACCAGGCGAGAATACTAGGCACTAGCATATTGACTTATCGTCAGATAAGTAGTATCATTGAGCCCCACTATTCGACAGAAGGGGGCGCTAATATGTTGGAAAAACTAAAGCTGGAAAGACCAATCGCCTTCATTGATGTTGAGACTACAGGAAAGCGGCCGAGTTCAGCCCGGATTGTCGAACTCTCGATACTCAGGGTTCAGCCGGACGGCAGCGAAGAGTACAAGAGAGCTGGGGTGGCTTTTTCCCGTAAAGACCGGCAACTGGTGGATGGTATGGTCATATTTCATGAAAAAGAGAAGCGCGACCTCAAAGCCGCTTATCTCAAGCACTGTGTCAGGGAACTTGAGAATGCTCATTCCGCCAAAGAGGATGCTAGGGCATCAGCCGAGGTCCTCATGGGCCAACTTGAGATGTATGCTGATCTGCCGAGGGATGTTCCTGGACTATGCGTCTTTTGTGCCAAGGGTAAGGAAAACTATGTTGACGATGAGGGCAGGTTTGTATGGGTAGAAGGAGAAGCCGCATTCAGCTTTGGCCCCCACGAGGGAAGATTACTGAAAGATATAGCCTCTGAGAACCCCGGTTTCCTGGAATGGATGCTACGCAGAGACTTCCCTCCAGATGTTCAGGATATAGTTACCAACGCTTTAAGAGGCGAGTTCCCTCAGGCTCAATAGCCGCATTAGTCCACCGGGAGCCCCAGAACAAAAAATGGGGCTTGCCGAAGAAACATTAGGATGTATGTCATTAAATGTCCTAAAGCCGAAAGGAATGAGGTACATATTAAATTCATGAATCCCATAATTTTAAGAGGTAGGGTATTCACGAGTAACGAGTTACATATTATTCGTAAATGTGTAGCAAATAATTATCAAAAGGGGAGAACATATATTTCTAGAGTTATTTGTCGAGAGCTAAAGTGGCAACAACCAAATGGATGGTTAAAAGACAGAGCTTGTCGAGATGTGCTACTTCGGCTAAAAGAGGCCGAAATCATCAATCTCCCTCCATCATTGATAAAAAGAAAGAAGAAGAAAAGCATAAATAAAACGTTCAGGAGGACTCACCTTGAGGAATATGACCTTCACACTCCTATCACCAAATTCCCGGAATCTATAGAGTTGAAGTTTGCTAAAGGAGATGTGAATGAAACAATTTGGAATGAACTAGTTGAGCAATATCATTATTTAGGTAATAATGTAACAGTAGGCAGATGTATAAAATACTTGCTTATGTCAGATAGCAGATTGCTGGGAGCGATATCTTTCTCATCTCCTGCATGGAGATTGAAGCCTAGAGACGATGCATTGAAGACATTGGGTATAATTAACTCTCGAGATTATACAGTAAACAACTCTAGATTTCTTATTCTGCCTACAGTCCAAATAAAAAATGTTGCATCCCATTTATTGTCATTAGCTACGAATAAGATTGTGGAAGATTGGAATAATTATTATTCCATTAGGCCTCTTATCGCGGAAACTTTCGTGCAACCATCTCGTTTTAAGGGAACTTGTTATAAAGCAGCTAATTGGTTAGAAGTTGGTATGACAAAAGGTTATGCAAAAAAAGGCAAATCATATCGGAATAGCCAGGAACCAAAAATAATATTTCTCTACGGTTTGAATAAGAGAGTACGAGCAGAATTGTTACAGTTGAATAAAGAGGCCTCATCATGAATATTAGGGATACTTTAAAGAATGCACGTGAATTCATTCGTAGACAAGGTGGAGCGATTGCACCACTCCCAATAACCGAGGAGGAATTAGATCCTTCTGCTCAGGATGACCAGTCTTTTCAGGCTTATGCCTTAGAACCTACAACATCTTGCCAGAATGTTGATTATACTTATCCCGATGACTACGGAATCACCATTGCAAATGATAGCACAAACAAATGTTGGATACCAGTAGGTTTAGGGCATCCTTTGGTCAGAACTGTAAGGCTTAGGTACCATATCCTAAACCTGTTGAATAGTTGGTAAAGAGGAGTTTCAATGGGTAGTCAACCCAAGTTAGACGAACAGGTAAAAGATGAGTTAAGCTCTCAAGCAATGTCTGGTTACGAGCTTAATGTCAGGGGAGTTCAGTACATTTTGCACGACTTCCTTGGAGCCGGGGAGACAGGCATTACTTGGAAAGGAAGCAACGATGTTGGCGAGCCTTTTGCCATCAAATTGTGTACCCCTAACTTGTACAGTGGAGGAAGCTTCCTGCAAGAGGTAGTCCAAGTCAGAAAACTGCGGGATTGCCCTAATATCGCTCGTCTGGAAGGTTGGGGCAAGATTCCAGTTAACCTGCCTAGTTCGAAGCAGCGCCATACATTTGTATGCTTCGTCACTGAATTCGTCGACGGAGAAACGTTGCATGATTATTTAAGAAAGACAGCAGTGACACCCCAAGACTTACACGCCTTCGTTTGGGGTATATGTGAAGCGCTACATTCAATGCAATTTAATGGTCTTCAACATAATGATATGCATAACCGCAATATAATGATTACAGCAGCTCGAAGAGATAGCTTGAACGAAGAGGCCAGAGTTGTAAAAGTGATCGATACAGGTTCTATGAGGTCATCAAGTAAGCCCATTACCGGTGACTTAGACGACCATAGCCAACTAGTCAGACATCTCGTCTCATTCTATAACGCTATCATGCGCCGGCAAAGCCGTCTAATCTTGGAGGAGAAGAGATATCTTAGCGAGGTGCGCCAGTTGCTTGTCACAATGCTTGACGAAGATGTACAGCGCCGTTTGTCAGATCCTAGACGAATACGGGAGGAGTTTGACCAAGCACGGACAAGATCATATTCTACGGAACCTAGGGAGACGAGATTACGTCTTGTTACCCCTTTTGATTACATTTCTGCTGAGCATATTGCCAACGACAAGCTTCTAGCAAAGCTTTTCTCTAAAAAATGCCCTTGGTATGAGTCCGTAAAGGGCCCAGACCCAATTTGTCTAGACGGTCCTCGTGGCTGCGGAAAATCAACAGTGTTTCGCATGCTGAGGCTTAGGACACTGCTGGATGTCGACAAGACGGACTTCAACAAGGTCAGTGAGGTCGGATTCTATTTGTCATGTAGCTCGGAACTACGTTCACGATTTGCTTATCTGAGTGAGACGATGGCACAAAGGTTACAAGGCGAGATAATCCACTATTTCAATCTGCAAATATTAAAAGAAATAGTTAATACCTTGAGGCTAATCGCGGAGCGTCAAGATTGTGAAACTACATTCGGATGGTCAGCAACCGTTGAAAGGGAGCTATATGGTTTTATCCTAAGGCAACTGAACAGGGAAGAAGCTGTATCAGCGCGACTCAATGGTGTATCCCGCTTAGAGTATCTAATAGATTTGGTAGACCAAGAGATGGCAAAGGCATACCGGAGCATATTGCAAGGTCTGAACCTTGACCGGACAACATCGCCATCATTCCTAGCAGAGCTAACAGGTTATTTACAATGCAATGTCCCCTTCTTTAATCGAAAGCGTATCTTGATATTGCTTGACGATTATTCTCTGCATCGGATTCCTGCTCACATACAGAAGATTCTCAATCTAGTCATATGGGACCGTCAGAGTAGCCATGTTTTCAAGCTTTCTGCCGAAGTTCAGGGTGTTGAGAAGAGCGATATATTGCAGGGAGCAGCGGAAGAGAGTCGAGAACTGATCGAGATAAACGTTGGGTTAGAATACCTCAATCTCTCTCAGCGAAAGAAAGCTCAGGAATTCATTGAGGATGTATTGAATCGCAGGTTAAAGCTTGCCAGGTACAGGGGACGAGCACAGACACTTCTGGGTAATACTCAATATCCCGGGGGGAAATCTCTAGGTATAGCACTAAAAGCTGAGAAACAGACTAAACCGGTGTATTATCATGGACTGGCTTGTCTTTCTGACCTTTGCACCGGTGACATTAGTACCATGCTAGATACCGTGAGACATATTTTCAGAGAGAGCAATGTAACAAGAAGTCAAATAAGTGTGGTACCACCCCATACGCAGCATAAAGCCATACAGGACCTATCTAGGCAGTTCTATGAACGAATAAACGATTTTGTACCTCACGGTAAAGACATGTATGCTATAGTTAGTGCGTTTGGATATACATCTCGCACACTTCTTATGGAGCATCCGGGTGTTCGACGAGGAGGGGACAGGGTAGATCCATATGAGATAATTAGAATCGAAGTGGACGAAGCGCCCGAAGATTTAGAAAGGATTGGAGAGTTAGCAGCAATATTAAAGCAATTGTTACGCCGCTCTATTTTCATTCAGCTCAGACCAGGTAGATCCAGGCGTGGTGGTCTCACTTGGCGATTCCAGCTTAGGCGGGTATACTGTCCCACGTTTAAGACGACCCTCACGCACAGTGAACCTTTCAGGCTGAACATAGAAGAACTTAAATTCCTCCTGTCGCGACCCCGTGATTTCTGTAAAGTATATATTGCGAGGAGACTCGGCAAGAAAACTCTGCCCAAGGTAGATTTGTACACAATTCCGTTCTGGAGTGAAGAGACTGAAACCTAATGGCTTACCTTAAGGAAATCGAGGTTGAGGAAGTTTGTGCGTCCTTGGCTGCTATCTCTCCTTACATTCCAAGCCAGGACAGCACAAACGACGAACTATTCATGTGCGCTTGCGGATTCGAGCCCCGCTGCACAAGGATAGCAGTGGAGTTGAAGAACAAAAAATATAGAACCCAGCATAGCATCTTCTTCGAATACGAAACCAATACTTCCGATAACTTACAGAATCGCCCAGAATTAATCTCAGCTCTATCAGTCTTCACTAAGACAGAACCTACCGCTGTCCTTTATCAAGACCGAGATTTTGTTGCTGACTTTGGAGGTAGGCTTAACTCAATGCTTGATTTTACTGACCCACTCCCCACAGTAACATTCGACATTAGTGCATGCTCTTCGGAACTCATACTGTCTACGCTGCGGTTGCTGTTTGAGCGGAAGATAAAGCTTCGAATCCTTTACAGTGAGGCTGCTGTTTATCACCCGACCCTACCAGAATACGAAAGCTCCCCGGAAGAGTGGACAACGGATACTGGGAGTGGTATGTCAACTGGAATCTTGAAAGTCAAAGAATGTCCCGTCTATCCGGGGACTAACCCAGATCAATTGCCCACCATGCTAATCGTGTTTCCAACATTTAAGCCTGAACGAATAAGGAGTGTGGTTTCAGATCTCCAACCTTCCAAAACTATATGGATACTTGGGATACCTCATTTGCCTGAGAATCGTTGGCGGATTGAAGCCATGAGAGAAATCAATAGCGTACCACCAGAAGACCCAGTTTTTGAACTCAATACCTTTGAGTATACTGAAACCTTTCGTAGACTTGAACAGATCTACCGGCAATATGAGTTCACAAACCACATCGATATATGCCCTTTGGGTAGCAAGCTCCAAAACGTGGGTGTAGCCCTTTTCTGCTTACTCAAACAAGACGTAGCGCTCCGGTACAGCACACCTGAATCATTTAACACCAAGCAGTATACTGTAGGTGTCGAAGCTCTTTGGCAGATTGATTTTGGAGTAGTTGAATCACTTGTGGATCTCGTCTGCTCGTGTGGTAAACTGCAGGTAGTAGAAGAATAACTTGACAGCGAGACGTGGGTGTGATATATATCCTACTGGTGAAATCAACATTGCATCACGCAGATTCATGTGATATTATGTCTTATAGTAATGCTTTTATCACGTATCTGTAGAATAACCTCCACAGAAAATGACGTAAGCTATCGAGGATAATATTATGGCAGTAAATACTGTGTCCACAATAGAGCCGGAGTTGCACCTAGCGCTGCGAATAAGAAAAGTTGGCAAGTACTATGAGGCATACTGCCCAGAGTTAGATGTTGCAGGTTACGGAGCGCGGAAGAACGAAGCAAAAGAAGAATTATACAAGACGGCAGTGGCTGTTTCATCATTCTTGATTGCGACTGCATCCGATAACTCGGAGGCATTTGACAGAGAACTGCAGTATGCCAAACTCTTGGAGCAATATCGGGGTAGACCTCAAGAACTGTTCAAAGACGGAGGAAATGGCGTTAAGTCATATTGACCTTGTGACCTTTGGCGGCCTGCTGCCCTATTACCTTTGCTTATCTCCTATGACATCATGAAATCCCATCTTCTTCTTGTGGTATCGGTGGTCAGTTTTCGGTGTCCCATTATCCGAGAGACACAATTGCATTCTGCCACATTTTAGTATTTTGTAAAATTATTAGAATACAACTGGTGGTCACTTGAAATTCTAGCCGAAGAAGGATAAAATCAGGGTGTCGGTTGACCAAGCGTCTTGACACCCTGATTCTTTCACAAACTCCCCAGCAGGGACGGTCTTCTAGCTTTGGTAGGCCGTACAGGTCTCGAACCTGTGACACCCTGATTAAAAGTCAGCTGCTCTACCAACTGAGCTAACGGCGCATGTTGTTCTTTAGGCCACTCAGCCTGTTTTTCAGAGCACCTGATTAAAAGTCAGGCTCCTTTGTGCGGCTTTAATTAGCTTTCATAGACCATAACTTTACAGAACCGTTAATGTCTTTCCATTTGGCGGGATGGGGAATTAAGGCTACATAAACATGGCCAGTGCATACTCTCGCTGCTGGTTTGAGAACATTAAGAAGTAAGTCCTCTTTACCCTTTCTTACCTGTGAGCCGATGAATAGTTTATTTTGAGCTGATCCCAGTACTAGCTTATTAAAATCGATAAGTGCCTGTCTGCTATCATGGGCGAATTCTGATTCCACCTGCCATATTGTATCTTTGATATAGTATAATTTCTTTTTATGTGTGGAGGACGCCACTTCATCAACTCTGCATACAACGATGTCGTACAGTAGCTCATTTAACCCAAAATCTTTCCTATTTGCTTTATCATATTTTGAAAAAACTCGTATATCAGAGTTAGTCGAATATTGAGCTTTGAGTTGCGCTGCCAGGATGCTAACCCAAGATCGAGATCTATTTTGATTTCTCTTCTGTGTGGAGTCTCCTTTATCAGGTTCTGCCTGGGCTAAAACAAGACTTTCCTGTAATAATTGCTTAATATCTTGTTCCGTTAACTCCATTATTTCGGTCCTCCCTGAGTATTAAGGTAATGCTTTAATTGCACAATTCTTTCAACTTATCCACAATCCATATCATACCTTCGGTATCCCTGTCACAGTATTTTTCTAGATTCTCCATTATCTTAGCTCTCTCTGCCTCAGGCATACCACCGAAGGTTGCTGATAGAAAAGAAATACTGGCTAGCTGTCCATCATTAATATCCAGATCCTCGTAACCCCTACCTGTAATTGCCGGTAGTACAGCCTTAAGCGAAGCGCTCCCTTTCTGAGCCGGGTGATAGTAATCGAAGTTTCTAAATGGCGCCAGCAAATCAACCAATCTGCTACACACCTGCTCTATCCAGTCACTATACTCCGGAAAGGCCGCTGCCAGGTCTCTCAATATTCCTTCTTCAAATCCTTTGTTGTAGACAATAATACTGCCGGAATTACCAAGAGTTTTTTGGAGTTCAGACAATAGAGCAGGCCTGGGATCATCGGTGTCACTAACAAGGAAAGAAAAATGTTCTGGCTGTGAAAACTCATCTTTGACTACGTAAAGGGAGAACTGGAAAGAAATGTTCTGGTAAGGCCTAACCCCATCGAATAGGGGTACTGCCGGACCGATTGTTTCAAAATCAAGATAGTGCAGGGGATACTCCAGAGACGACAGGAAACCATGAATAGCTTCTCTGTCTACATGTGGTTCACCACTGGCGACACAAGCTTGCTGAATACGCTGTTTATCGTTCAATTTGTAACCATCCGGTATTTCTCCAACGGTTACTATGCCACTGTTATACATTTCGAAAGACTTCTTTCCACCATAGTAGAGTGAAAATATATTGTGCTCAGGGAGGGAATCCCAGCAGTCTGTAAGCGGGCATTCATAGGGATCTCTACAGTGCAGTCCGATTATCATTTCAGGACATGTTCCCTGATTAATGACTTCCAGTATGCCATCAATCCTGCCCTCTATGCCCACGCTCGCTTCTTCTACTTGGTCGGTAATGTCATGGATATTAAAAAGGCCTTCCGGGTCAATCTCCCCACCCTTCACGTACTGATTGTTGATTAAAGCAAGGTAGCATTTTCTGATATTTAACCCAGATTGATTACAACAGTAATGCTGATAAGCCACGTCATTAATATGGACATCTTTCACGCTGGTTGAACTCTTCACCTCAACGATATCCCATTCTTCTTCAGCGGCTGGATATAAGATGTCTATCCTGGAGTAGAGCTTCCCTACAAGTATTCCAGCTTCAAACAAAGGTTTCCTCTCCCTTAACAAATCTATTGTACTGGAGATATTTCCCATGAAGTCCTCAGTGGAAATATCAATGCCATCAGGAAACAGCCTCTTGGCTAGCTCACTAACAAGATGCCCTTGGCTAAAAATGTGCTGAGTTACCGGATCGGTCTCGGGTATTTTTTCCGGTTCGTGGATCTCGATCCAGATCAATCTTGGGCACTGGAGGCCATTCAGATATTTGGTTTTTGAGAGTAGCTTTGATATACCCTTTTCTGTCATAACTACACCTTTTTCCCTGTGCCCTCAGGGTGTCGCTTATTTAATCCCTCTTACCTCTTCTCCCAGTCTGGACAAGCGTCTTGCCCGTGCCTGTGAGGAGGAAACAGACAGCTTACCCTGTCACTAAAGCCCGATCGCTTCCCTTGCTTTCTCTGCCCCTCAGTGGGCAGACGCCTTGCTTTGCTAGAGAAGCAGAGGGCTTGCCAAGCTCGCCTTTGGATTTTTAGATTTCATAGCCCAATTCTATTTTAACACTTTTATTAAAAAAGTAACTACTTCTTATTCTTTTCTAAAGGTTCTTTTGTAAAGCACACTTATTATATTGACAAATAGATTAAATTGTGCATATAATATATCAGCATATTAAAAAGTGAATAAACACCGGGCTATCAAGAGTTGCGGCTAGGGAACTGGCCCTATAATCCGCACGGCAACCTTTGAGTCTTTCTTGAAGGTGCCAAAGCCAGCCCCCACCAGGGGGAACGATAGGTCACTGCTCATGAGTAGTGGAAAAGGAAGGCGGAAACCTCCGCCCGGAGGTTTTGTTGTTGTCTGTGGCCGCTTCTTTGATAGCCCTAAGCTGGAAAGGAAGCGGCCTTTTTTTATTTGTGTTAACTGCTCCCTATTAGGCTGAAATTAAAAGAAAGGAGGTAAAAAGATGGAAATCAGAAAGGGAAGGCTGATTGAGTTCCGCGGGTCCTGGGGAAGTGGCCTGGGTACCCTGGAGATCGAAGACTCCGAAACCGGCGAGCGTGAGCATGTGCCGTGCGACAACGGCGCCACCGTCCGGGCCCTTGAGGCCGCTTTCGGCAATGTCATCACCCCGGCACATACCGCCAACGGCGACGGATACAAGGGCCGGGAAGTCTACTGGTCACTTGACGAGCTCGGGCTTGTCCTCGCTGGCTTTACCCCGATCGAGGACGGCTTACCAGACCTAGCGGGCTAACAAACAATAAATAAAAAGGGAGGTTTACAATGCCAGAAGTAGGAATAG
>JAUVXS010000001.1 GCA_030603485.1 Dehalococcoidia bacterium | reverse complement strand
AGGTCTGTGGCTCTCAGCGATAAACGTGAAATACCGCGATGTCCGCTATGTAATACCGTTTCTCGTCCAGCTTTGGCTCTTTGCTTCCCCAGTGGTTTACTCTTCGAGTCTATTGCCGGAGAGGTTCCAGACACTCTACGGACTAAACCCCATGGCTGGCGTCATTGAAGGTTTCCGCTGGACTCTTCTGGGCACAGAGCCGCCTGGTTCCTTGATAGCTGTCTCGGTTATAATTGTAATAGTGGTATTAATTTCAGGGGCATTTTACTTTCGGCACAACGAAAAAATCTTTGCTGATGTGATATAAAAAATGAGTGACATTGCTATTAAAGCAGAAAATCTGAGTAAGCGTTATCACTTGGGTCAGTTTGTCGGCTATAGGACTCTACGAGAGAGCTTGGTAAATACTTTCTCGGCTCCCTTCCGTCGCTTTCGCCCGGCGGCGGCTAGCCCAAAAAGTAAACCCCGAAATCCAGATTCCGAGTACATCTGGGCAATAAAAGATGTTTCCTTTCAAGTAAAGCAAGGCGAAGCGATAGGGATTATTGGCCGCAACGGAGCCGGTAAGACCACCCTCCTCAAGGTTCTCTGCCGTATTACGGAGCCCACAGAGGGGTATGCCGAAATTCACGGCCGGGTTGGTTCGCTCTTGGAAGTGGGTACCGGGTTCCACCCGGAGCTGACCGGGCGGGAGAACATCTATCTCAATGGAGCTGTCCTGGGAATGAAAAAAAAGGAAATTGACCGCAAGTTTGATGATATGGTCGAATTTGCCGAGGTACAGAAGTTTATTGACACTCCGCTAAAGCGCTACTCTACCGGCATGCAGGTGCGCCTCGCTTTCTCAGTAGCTGCCCACATGGTGCCGGAGGTTTTGCTGGTGGACGAGGTACTGGCAGTAGGAGACTATAGTTTTCAGAAGAAGTGCCTGGGCAGAATGCGTGATGTGGCTGGGGGAGGACGAACTGTTCTATTTGTCAGTCACAATATGCAGGCAATAAGCACACTTTGTGACCAGACAATTCTTCTCGACGCCGGCCGGGTAGCGATGATTGGTCCGACTAGCCAAGTCGTAGAAACGTACCTGCAGGACAGAAGTAGTGACCCCGGTGAGGTGGTATGGGACTTTGATGATGCACCGGGTAGCGACACCGCTAGAGTGCATGCCATACGTATATTGAATAGTCAGGGACAAGTGTCCTCTAATCACGATGCAGCCGAGCCAGTTACCATGGAAATGGAATTCTGGGTTCTGCACTCAAAGGGTGAGATACATCCTACCTTCCATCTTTATAATGCACAGGGTATTCGTCTCTTCTCTACCTCGAGTATTCAGGATCCAAATGAGGATAAAAGATTTGTCAGTGAGCCAGGGCTCTATCGTTGTTGGTGTACTATCCCCGGCAATTATCTGAACCAGGGGCAGCACTGGGTTTCAGTGTTTCTTTCCTTAAACAGGATCTTGAATCAGGCTAATCTAGCGCAGGTAGTATCATTTTCCGTTAATGATCTAGAGAGAACTGTTAATACCGGGATTGGGGCAGTTCGACCATTTCTGCCATGGACAATACAGCAGATCAAGGAGTCTCATGAGGATGGACACCCTATGAAAATCCGGAGAAAAGGAGAATAGAACGGTGGGGCTAGGACCTTCAGCAATAAGATTTTTAGCTCGTGAACACAAAAGGAAGCCATTTATAAGCCCTGTATTAACGCTTGGTCGTCAAAGTGTCTGGGCAACCTATGATGAAGTAAGGAAGATATTAATCTCTGAAGGAATTCAGCCACAGCCTCTGGAACAAGACTGGGACTTAACAACGAAGATACCTACCCAAGATAGCAAATATATCAGTGATACCACCCTTTTCCGGCTTTTTAATGTGGAAGAGTTGCGTCAACTGGATATATCTGATTATCAATGTGCCGATATTATTTTAGACATGAATAAGCCAATCCCTGACGAATTACAAAGTCAGTTCAATCTCATTATAGACGGTGGAACGTTAGAACATATTTTCGACATCAAGCAGGCTATGATGAATATTAGCCTGCTACTAAAATCCGGCGGTAGGATTATACATTTAAGCCCAGCTTCGAATCATATTGGACATGGCTTTTATTCTTTTAGCCCTGGCCTTTTTTTTGATTATTACCTAGCGAATAAATTTATTGATTTGAAAGCATATATCGCCGACCAGGGCCCTGACCCAACAAACAATAGATGGAAATTATATCGCTATGAGTATGATTCCTATCGGGGCGTGGTTAAAATGTTCAGGTCAAAATACATGGTACATACTATATTTGTGGCGGAAAAAACTGATAGCTCAACACACAATGTAGTTCCGGCTCAAGATCAGTTCAAGGTGCCCCAAAATGCTTCTCACATTGTTACCTCACCATTAAAGCAAATGATAAAAAATTATATGCCTTCCAAGATGAAGCGTATGCTTGGGCCAATAGCAATTCGTGTTGAAACTACAATAACGGAAATAAAGCGTTCAGAAGTACGGGGGCTAAAATACTTGGGAAAATTATAGAATGATAGTTGCATCAAAGACACCGGTGGTCAAATATTCACCGACGGGTTATTTAGAATGAAATTCCAACAATTGATGAGCATGATATTTGTTAAGGCTCACAAGTCTATATTATGGCGTGTTAAAAGTCGCCTCTCTTCAGGGGCGATGGAGCGTATCGGGGAACAGTGATGAAGACTTTAGTCACCGGCGGCGCTGGCTTTATCGGCAGTCATCTTGTAGAGCGCTTGCTTGAGGATGGTCACGAAGTGATAGTTCTTGATAACTTCTCCACCGGGAGGATGGAGAATCTGGACCACGTTAAGGACAGCCAGCGGCTCACTATTCATCGGGCGGATGTTTCGGGCTATACTGAAATCAAGCCATTTTTTGAAGGTGCAGCCTGGGTCTTCCATCTGGCTGCCCTGGCCGATATTGTGCTGTCGATTCAGCAACCCCTCTCATATCATAAGGCTAATGTGGATGGTACTGTCGCCGTTCTCGAAGCTGCCCGGTCGAGTGGGGTCAGGCGGTTCGTATATGCCGCCTCGTCCTCCTGTTATGGAATCCCGGACCAGTTGCCGACACCAGAGACGGCACCCGTAAAACCTATGTACCCTTATGCGCTTACCAAGTATGTAGGTGAGCAATATGTACTACACTGGAATAAAGTGTATAATTTGTCCTGTATTTCTCTCCGATTGTTCAACGTATTCGGCCCACGCTCCCGAACGTCGGGGGCATATGGAGCTGTCCTCGGTGTATTTCTGGCGCAAAAATTGGCCGGCAAGCCGTTTACCGTCGTTGGGGACGGAACTCAGACCCGGGACTTCACCTTTGTTACCGATGTGGCCGATGCCTTCATGAGGGCGGCTGAGTCTCAAGTCGAGGGTGAGATATTTAACGTCGGCTCAAGTGGCACGTATAGCGTCAATCACCTGGTGGAGCTCCTGGGTGGTGACGTGTTGCATATTACCAAGCGACCTGGTGAACCGGATTGTACCTTTGCCGACATAAGCAAGATATCACAGGTGCTGGGCTGGCAGCCGAAGGTTAGCTTCGAAGAGGGCGTGCGAATCATGCTGGAGAACATTGACCAGTGGCGAGGTGCACCGGTATGGGACGAGAAATCTATCGCCGAGGCCACTCAAGATTGGTTTGCATATCTAGGCAAATCACCAATAAGGTAGGCTACATTATGACTCAAGGTAGAGATAAGATAAAGGGCATCGAAGAACTAACCGAAATTCTGGTTTCACTAAGAGCCAACAATAAAAAGGCCGTACATTGTCACGGGATTTTTGACCTGTTGCACATTGGGCACATTCGTCACTTTGAGCAGGCTAAGAGACTCGGTGACACTCTTGTAGTTACGGTGACACCTGACAAGTACGTCAATAAAGGACCACACCGCCCTGCGTTCACTGAGGATTTGCGTGCTGAAGCCATTGCTGCCCTGGACTGTGTTGACTATGTGGCTATCAATAAATGGCCTACGGCTGTCGAAACGATTCAACTCCTGAAACCCGATATCTATGCTAAAGGCGCTGACTATAAAGATGCTGAGAAGGACTACACGGGGAAAATCGTTGATGAAGAGGCAGCGGTCAAATTGGTTGGTGGCGATATCGCCTTTACTGACGATATCACTTTCAGCTCATCGAGCCTCATTAATAGATATCTGCCAGTCTTCCCGGAGGAGGTCAGTGACTATCTGGCAGGTTTCTCAGAACGGTATTCCCCGAACGATGTCCTGCAATATCTCGAAAATGCTCGACCGCTCAAAGTGCTGGTTGTCGGCGAAGCTATCATTGATGAGTATCAATACTGTGAATCAATTGGAAAGTCGGCTAAGGAGCCGGTACTGGCTACACGGTACCTTTCAACCGAGAAGTTCGCCGGTGGCACCTTGGCTGTGAGCAATCACGTGGCCAATTTCTGCGATAACGTTGGGCTGCTCACGTTCTTGGGAACGGAAGACTCCCAGGAGGATTTTGTCCGGCAGTATGTTAAGGGTAACGTGGAAAAGATATTCTTGTATAAGCAAAACTCGCCCACTATCGTTAAACGGCGTTTCATCGAGAGCTATCTCTTAACCAAGCTCTTCGAAGTCTATGTGATGAATGATGAAGGGTTGAGTAAGGCGGAGGGGCAGGCGTTGTGCACCAAGCTGCACGATATTCTCCCCCAGTATGACATTGTCATTGTAGTTGACTATGGTCACGGTATGCTGAGCAGGGATGCAATTGATATTCTGTGCCGCCAAGCACCTTCCCTGGCAGTGAATACCCAGGCTAATGCCGGAAACAGGGGATTCAATACGATATCTAAATATCCCCGGGCGGACTATGTTTGCATTGCTGAACACGAGATAAGGCTGGATGCCAGAAGCCGTCAAGCTGACCTTAGAGATATTATCCTGAATGTATCGCAGAAACTGGAGTGCGGACGAGTCGTTGTTACCCGTGGTAAATATGGATGCCTTGGCTACGATAAAGACGAGGGCTTCTTTGAGGTTCCGGCGTTCGCGCAGCAAATAGTAGACCGGGTAGGGATTGGTGATGCCTTTCTCTCCGTGACCTCCCTGTGCGTGGCCCAGAAGGCACCAATGGAAATCGTGGGCTTTATCGGCAATGTTGTTGGCGCTGAGGCAGTAGCAACGGTCGGCAACCGGACACCAATTGAGCGTGCATCGCTGTTAAAGCATATTGTATCATTGTTAAAGTAGAAAAACGAAGAAACCACATATATTTTGGAAACTGTAGGGAGTAATGACATGAGACCTATACAACAAGTCCTGGTTACCGGCGGAGCAGGGTATGTTGGCTCTGTATTGGTGCCCAAGCTCTTGGACACAGGATATCGGGTTAAGGTTCTCGACCTTTATCTATATGGAGAGAATGTTCTGGATGCTGTTAAAGAGAATCCTAACCTTGAGCAGATAAAAGGCGACATCCGGGACCGAGCCATTTTAGAGAGGGTGATCCCTAGTACCGATACTGTAATTCATCTTGCCTGTATCTCTAATGATCCCAGTTTTAAGTTAGACCCCCAGCTGGGCAAGTCTATCAACTATGACGCCTTGTTCGGTCTCGTGGATGTATCAAAGCAATGTGGAGTAAAGCGGTTTATTTTTGCTTCTACCTCCAGCGTGTATGGTATCAAGGAAGAAGAGAATGTAACTGAGGACCTGGCGCTGGAGCCTTTAACGGATTACTCTAAGTACAAGGCTCTGTGCGAGGAGGTATTGCTTAGAGAGCAATCGCCTGATTTTGCTGTAGTAATTATCCGGCAGGCAACAGTTTGTGGCTATTCCCCTCGATTAAGGCTCGACCTGGCAGTAAACATTTTGACCAATCTGGCTGTAAATACCGGACGTATCACCGTGTTTGGGGGTCAACAGAAAAGGCCAAGTATCCATATTGAAGATGTGACTGACCTATATGTTCAACTTTTAGAGTTGCCTGATGAAACGATTGCTGGCAAAATATTTAATGCCGGGCATGAAAACTACCAGGTCTCGGAGATTGCCGAAATAGTACGGAAAGTAGTGGGGGAGGAAGGGGTAGAAATAACTACTACCCCGAGCGATGACAACCGCTCTTATCACATCTCTTCGGAAAAGATTAGGTGTGAAGTAGGCTTTGAGCCGAAACACACTATTGAAGATGCCGTGAAAGACCTTTGTGACGCCTTCAAAGCTGGTAAAATCCCCAATCCCATAGATGACATCCGGTATTATAATGTAAAAATGATGTTAGCCAAAAAGCTTAAATAATCCTGAAGGAGAAATGGACAACTTGGAACTGCCAAAGGAAACATATAAGTCAATCTATAAAACGATGCTCCGGATTCGAATGGTTGAGGAGAAGATTGCCGAACTCTATCCAGAGCAGGAGATGAGATGTCCTGTCCACCTCTGCATTGGACAGGAGGCGGTAGCTGCCGGTGTCTGTGCCAACCTGTCCCGTAACGACTACGTGATGAGTGGGCACCGCTCGCACGGGCACTATCTGGCCAAAGGCGGAGACCTCAAAGCAATGATGGCAGAGCTATACGGGAAGGCGACCGGGTGCTGCCAGGGCAAAGGCGGCTCTATGCATTTGGTGGACCTCTCAGCAGGTTTTCTCGGTGCCACACCAATTGTGGCTAGCACGATACCTATCGCTGTCGGGGTCGCCTTCGGGTCAATGATGCGTGGCCAACAACGAGTGACAGTCATTTTCTTTGGTGACGCTGCCGTTGAGGAGGGCGTGTTTCACGAGAGCATCAATTTTGCTGTACTCAAGAGACTGCCGGTCATATTTGTCTGTGAGAACAATCTGTATTCTGTGTATTCACCGCTCTCCGTTCGTCAACCTGAGGGCAGAGAAATTGTTGAGCTGGCCAAAGGGCATGGTGTCGAGAGCTATCAAGGCGATGGCAACGATGTTACCCAAGTCTACAAGATGGCGGAAAAAGCTATTCGCAGGGCCAGGCAGGGTGGCGGCCCTACATTCCTGGAGTTCAAGACATATCGCTGGCGGGAGCACTGCGGCCCATACTATGACAATGACCTGGGCTACCGAACCGAAAGCGAGTTTCAGGAGTGGAAACAACGCTGCCCGATTGAAAATTTAAAAAAGAACCTATTAAGGGATGATATCCTCTGTAACCAAGACATTGAGGATATGGCCAGCGAATTGGAAGCCGAGATAGAGGATGCCATTATATTCGCCAAGGAGAGCCCATTCCCAGAAGAGCAACATCTCCTGGAACACATCTATGCTCCGTAAGCCGCAGGAGGAATCTCAAATAATGAGCAGAGAGCTAAAGTATTTCCAAGCTATCAATGAAGCCATTGACCTGTGCATGACCAAAGATGCGACTGTTTATATTATGGGACTGGGCGTGCCTGACCCGAAAGGTATTTTTGGCAGCACCTTGGGTCTACAGCAAAAATATGGAAGTGCGCGTGTCATGGATATGCCTGCCTCTGAAAACGCTATGACTGGGGTGGCTATCGGGTCGGCCCTGGCCGGGATGAGGCCAATTATAACACATCAGCGGGTCGACTTTGCCCTGTTAGCCGTAGAGCAAATCGTTAACCAAGCTGCCAATTGGCATTACATGTTCGGGGGTCAGATGCGTATTCCTCTGGTGCTCCGTATGATAATCGGCAGGGGTTGGGGACAGGGTCCGCAGCACTCCCAAAACCTGCAAGCCTGGTTCGCTCATGTTCCAGGCCTCAAAGTAGTCATGCCCACCACTCCTTACGATGCCAAAGGACTACTTGTATCGAGTATCGAAGATAATAACCCTGTCATATTTATCGAGCACCGCTGGCTCTACAACACCATAGGACACGTGCCAGAAGAGGTGTATCGAGTGCCTCTCGGAAAGGCCAGAGTGACCAGGGATGGCAATGACGTGACCATTGCCGCCACATCATACATGGTTCTGGAAGCGCTCCGAGCAGCAGAGATGTTGGCAACGGATGGCATCAGCGCAGAAGTCATAGATATCCGCACGCTGAGGCCACTGGATGAGAGTTTGATTCTGGAGTCAGTAGGCAAAACAGGACGGCTTATCGTGGCTGACACAGGCTGGAAGACTGGCGGATTCAGTGCTGAAATTGTGACGCTGGTAGCAGAAGAAGCGTTCAGCGACCTAAAGAACTGCCCCATGCGTGTGACTCTGCCCGATTGCCCTACACCCACCACCCCAGCCTTAGCCAACCACTACTACCCGAGAGCGGTTCACATTGTAGCCACCGCCAGGAAAATGATGGGGCTCAGCGTTGATAAAATTGTCTCAGACATGGCAACATCCGTACCGCTTGATGTTCCAGACTTGAGTTTTACCGGTCCGTTCTAATAGTTTGAGAGGATTAGTTAAATGTCTCAGAGACGCAAAACCGTAGTCATTGGCAGTAATTCATTCTCTGGTAGCGACTTCATTGACCTGCTCTTGGACAACGAGCAGAGCGAGGTCATCGGCATCAGCCGCTCGGCGGAAAAGAGCGCCCTGTTCTTGCCCTACAAGCGACGCCAGGGGGCAAACTTCAAGTTCTACCAGATGGACTTAAACACAAATATGACACAGATAATCGAGTTATTGGATTCCTTCGCGCCTGAGTATGTGGTGAACTTCGCCGCGCAGAGTGAGGTGGCCCCCAGTTGGGAACACCCGGAGCAGTGGTTCCAGACCAACGTGGTGGCTCTGGCAAAACTAACGAGCGCGTTGAAAGACCGGAACTATCTCAAACGCTACGTGCATATCTCATCGCCGGAAGTCTATGGCGCCTGTGAGGGCACAGTTACCGAGTCGGCGCCGCTGAATCCCAGCACCCCTTACGCAGCTTCTAAAGCGGCTGGTGATTTGTCTTTATTTACATTTTTCAAAAATTATAATTTTCCTCTGGTAATGATTCGTTCTACCAATGTGTATGGTGCCCATCAGCAGTTATTCAAGATTATCCCGAGAACGGTTGTTTATATTAAACTGGGCAAGACCATAGAACTGCACGGAGGCGGCCATGCGGTTAAATCGTATATCCACATCAGAGATATTTCAAAGGGTGAGTTACAGGCTATGGCAAAAGGGCGTGCCGGGGAAATATACCACCTTTCGCCGGATAAAGGGATAGCCATAAGAGATGTTCTGCAAACCATCTGTGATAAAATGGGAGTTGCCTTTGAAAAAGCAACCAAAACAGTAGCCGAGAGACTCGGGCAGGACGCTGCTTATGTGATTGACTCTTTAAAAGCCAGAGATGAATTTGGCTGGCGACCAGAGATTACCTTTGAAGAAGGGATTTCCGGCGTCATTAAATGGGTTGAGGACAACTGGGATGAGATTCAGAAGGAACCGCTGGAATATGTGCATAAAGCGTGATAATAATATAATTATGAAAGAGTGAAAACGTCTTTTATGAAGAAAGAAGATTCGGCAGCGATAATCATCTCGGCTTCCAGCGATATCGGTACGGCTATGAGCCGAAGGTGGGCAGCCTGTGGTTGGAATGTATTCGGGACTTACCGGACTAAATCTGAAGCTGTGGACGAACTTGACAAGCATGGGATAGAGCTCGTATACTGTGACCTCTCGGAGCCCAAATCGATAGTTGATGCTTGCTCCAGTCTGCGAACACTCTGTCCACAATGGGATGTACTTGCCGTGTGTCCAGGCACACAAGAGCCAGTCGGTCCCTTTATCGAATGTAACTTTGATGAATGGGAAGAATCTGTAGGAACAAACTTCACCAGCCAGATGCGTATCATCCACGAATTGCTGCCATCCAGATGTGTCAATTCTGCCCTTGGACCATGTGTCCTGCTTTTCGCCGGCGGAGGAACCAACAATGCTCCGGTCAGCTACTCGGCGTATGTCGTCTCAAAGATAGGCCTGATCAAGATGTGTGAGCTTCTGGATGCCGAAATATCCGATACTCGCTTTGTCATCGTTGGTCCGGGCTGGGTAAAGACGAAGATACACAATGAGACACTCAGCGCCGGGGCACGGGCTGGCGCTAACTATCAGCGTACCATAGACAAACTGGTAAGTAACGAATGCACACCGATGGAGCAAGTTTTAGACTGCTGTGATTGGTTGGTCAATGCTCCACGAGAGCTAATAAGCGGACGTAACTTTAGCGTGGTGTTTGACAAATGGGGAAGTGAAGAGATGGAGAGACGGTTAGCCGAAGAACCAAACATGTATAAACTGAGAAGATATGGTAATGACTGGCTGGTAAAGAATGAGAGGGTGACATGAGTTCCACTTCTATCCTGGAAAATCTATTTCTAACACTCCCGTCACTGAGCGGTCAACATGCCCCTGGGTCAAAAGCACATGCTCTATTTAGACAAGTCGCCCGTAGCGAAGTTGAGAAACTGTTTTCTGAACAAGATGCCACAGCCAGAGAGTTCAAGCCATTCGGAGAGCTGGTATTACCATACCACAAAATGGGAGCCATTGACTCGTTGAATCTATTTGACCTTGATGAGCTCATTATCTTTAGTTTTTACTGGACAAACCGTAAAATATACCGCCGGGTTCTGGACATCGGTGCTAATATCGGGCTTCACTCAATTATCTTGAGTAAGTGTGGATATGAAGTTCGCGCCTATGAGCCCGACCCCCAACACTTTAAAGTCCTGCAGCGAAATCTAGCATTGAATAACTGCTACAATGTGCAGACGTCTAATGCTGCTGTTTCCAGCAAGGCAGGTGAACTGGAGTTCGTACGGGTATTGGGTAATCTTACAGCAAGTCATATCGCTGGTTCTAAAGCTAATCCTTATGGCGACCTTGAAAGATTCCCGGTCAGTGTTGCAGCCATTGAACCTCTCATAACCTGGGCTGACTTGATAAAGCTTGACGCTGAAGGGCATGAGAAAGAAATTCTCCTGGCTACTAATCTTGAACACTGGTTAAAGACAGATGCCCTGGTTGAGGTTGAAGATGAAAGCAACGCTGGTGCTATCTACGAGCACTTTACAACTTTGGGAGTTCGGCTTTTCTCTCAGAAAACCAACTGGCAACTGGTACACGATGTTGATGATGTGCCCACCAGCTATCGCGAAGGCACCCTTTTTATAACCTGTAAGAGTGAGATACCCTGGCATGACTAATATTTTCCGGAAAGGATAGCTATGAACGAGGAACTACGCAGGAAAATCGCCCAGATGGTATATGATGGCAAAGACGGGCATATGCCGAGTGCCTTCTCCATTATTGATATTACAGAAGTCCTTTATCAGGACTACCTGAAGTTTGACCCACAAAATCCCGATTGGCCTGAGCGGGACTACTTCATACTTAGCAAGGGCCATGGTTGTTTAGCTCTGTATGTAATACTGGAGAAATACGGCTTTATCACAGCGCAGGATATAGCCTTGTTCTGCAAGCCGGGAGGAATCCTGGGTGAGCACCCAGATTGCACCAAGATTCCAGGTATTGAGGCATCAACTGGTTCTCTGGGACACGGTTTACCGTTTGCCGTGGGTATCGCCCTTGGATTACGCCTTCACCAGATGGACAATAAGGTCTATGTCCTGGTGGGCGACGGGGAATGCCATGAGGGGTCCGTCTGGGAGGCAGCGAATGTTGCCAACAATCTGCAACTGGGGAACATGTGCATGATTGTGGACCAGAATGGCTCGGCGGTACAACTTATGCCCCGTGATGACTTGCCCGCCAAGTGGCGAGCCTTCGGCTGGGAGATTATGGTAATTGACGGTCACTCCAAGGCTGAATTACACGCCGCTCTAAGCAAGGTCAAATTTCAATCTCAGGGTACACCCACGGCCATCATTGCCAGAACGGTCAAGGGCAAAGGGGTACCCATGCTCGAAGGACACGGTCCCTGGCATCACAGGATACCCACCAAAGAAGAGCTTAAAGTCATTATGGAGGCCCTATCTTGACTACAAAGTTGATAAGAGAACAATTTGCCGACACAATGCTAGAGGTTGGTCAAGAAGACCCCAAGCTGGTGGTGCTGGTCGGCGATATCAGCCATTTTATCTTGCAGCCATTCGCCAAGGCATGTCCTGGGCGTTATTACAATGTTGGGATTTGTGAACAGACCATGGTCAGCATGGCTGCCGGACTAGCGAAAGTAGGCTATTACCCCGTCGTTCATACCATTGCACCTTTCATTGTTGAGCGGTCGTTTGAGCAGATCAAGCTTGACTTCTGCTATCAACAACTGGGCGGCAATCTGGTGACGGTTGGGAGTGTTTTTGATTATTCCAACCTGGGGTGTACGCACCACTGCTATGGCGATTTCGCTCTCATCAAAACCCTGCCCGGTGCGCAAATCACCTACCCATCCAGCCCTGTTGAATTTGATACGCTCTTCCGACAGGTATATCGGAACGGTGCGCTGACTCTCTTTCGTCTCCCTGCTCACCAGCATGGCGAGGACTTCAGTGCTAAAGATGTTCAATTTGGCAAAGGTATCAAGGTTATCGAGGGCAGTAACTTGACTATCGTCGCCACCGGGCCACAACTGCAAAACGCCTTAGCCGCACGAGACGCGCTAGGCGACATGAAGTGGGATGCTGAGATTTTATACATCCATACCATTCGCCCTCTGGATACCGGCTTAATTCGCGCCAGCGTGAGCAAAACAAAACATGTCTTGGTAATCGAGGAGCACACGCAAAGCGGCGGATTGGGCGATGATGTGCTGCGTGCCACCAGGGACATTTCGAATGTCCAGTACGCTTCTCTATCCATCCCCGATACTTTTGTAACCGGATACGGATTGTACGAAGACCATTGTGAGAAGCTCGGCTTGACCCGTGACGGCATCCTGAATCGAGTGAGGGCGGACTTCAATCTTTAGAAAGGAGCAATAGTAATGGTGGATACCTATCAATTTCCAACCAATCCTGTCGATATGTACAACCGTTATGGTTTTGCAGTTATCAGCGTATTAGACGAGAGTCAAGTGTGTATGCTGGAGAAATTTGCTAAGACATGGGTTTATCGGCTATTGACAAAATGGACCGCCGGTAAGGAAGACCCACTACCTCTGGAGACTTATCATATTTGGTCGGAATTCTTGCACATAGACCACGACAATATATTTTGCGCTAAGAATCGTCACGTATGTGGGGATTCAGAGATAGAAAAGGTTCTGCTGAATGATAAGGTGAAAAGTTTTCTGGGTAAAATTGGCTTAGAGCATTACAAAATTTGGGATGAGGGTCTGGGCTGGCTCGCTTTCAGATTTATCAGACCGGGGGTGGGGGATGGTTATCCTCTAAGTCGTAAGACTTGGGGAATAGCTAAGAATGTGGTCTCCTGTTGGGTTCCAATAATTGGATACGAGCCTAGTGAAACACTCACTTTAGTCCCGGGGTCACATCTGAAAGAATATGAAAAATATCTTCCACCTAATGATAAATTCACTAAGGGGGAGTACTGTTTAGCAAACCCTCCAGCCGATTTAGAGAGCTATAACCCCAAGTTGGAGAGAGGGCAGGTTATTTTCTATCACCCGAAGACTCTGCACAGTGAAGATGTCATTGTCAGTAGTGTCACCAGATTGAGCCTAGAATATAGACTTAACCCTTTAACCTCTACAATCTAGGAATTTTCCCCCGTAAAATGAAGCATAGAGGGCATAAATGGAATATAGAGAGCTAGGGCACTCTTCGCTTATGACTTCAGGCCTTGGGATAGGCGGCTTGCATTTCGGAGTCTTCTGCGACCAGGTCACTACTACACGTATTATCCACCAAGCCCTTGGCCATGGCATCAATTTCATTGACACGGCACCAATGTATGGTGAGGGATATTCAGAAACCTTTGTCAAGAATGCTATCCGGGGACGCCGCCATGAAGTTCTGCTCAGCACCAAGGTTGGGCTTAAACCCTTGATTGCATCGGATGGCACTTTTGGTGTCTCGGTAGCCCCTTTGACTAAAGATTACATTCGCTCTAGCCTTGAGCAGAGTCTGCGTGCTCTTGGGACTGACTATATCGATCTTTATCAAATCCACGCCTTTGACCCGGAGACGCCTATTGAGGAGGGCATAGAGACACTGGACATGCTTGTCAAAGAGGGCAAAGTACGCTTCATTGGTTGTTCGAATTATAACCATACTGAACTCAAATTGGTATCATCGGTAGCTGCTAAGCGTGGATGGACGCAATTTGCATCCTTTCAGGTTCACTACAACCTAATAGAGCGCAGAGCAGAGCAGGATGTCGTCCCTGCTTGCCGTGCCCTTGGATTAGGGATTATTTGCAACAGGGCCTTAGCCCGTGGTATTCTAACTGGCAAATACAAGCTAAATCAGCCCATACCAGAAGGTAGCCGGGCGGTAACGAGTATTAGGGTGAGATGTTGGCTCTCTGAAGATACCTTGGGTCTAGTAGCTGCCTTGGACGAATTTGCACAAGAGCGTGGCCGTACTGCCACCGAGTTGGCAATTGCCTGGTTATTAGCCCAGACCGATATTTCGGTGGTTCTGGCCGGAATGCGCAATCTCGGTCAGCTAGAGACCAACGTCCACGCCACCGAATGGACTCTATCTGGTGAGGAGCTGGCCGAAATAGACACAATAATCAAAAACTTCGGCTTGATGTCTCAAGTGAACGCAATGCCGGAGACCTTTTTTGAGACTTGAGATGAATACTGAATCTAATGTTCTAGCAGGTAAGGCTGCTCTCATTACAGGAGCCGCTTATGGAATCGGGCGAATTATAGCAAGGGTATTTGCTGAGGCAGGTGCCTCAGTAGTTGTCGCCGATATTCGTAAAGCGGAGGGTGAAGTGGTAGCCAAGGCTATTCGTGACGCAGGACTGCGCGCCCTTTCTGTGAAAGCAGATTTGCGTCGGGAAAGCGATATCAAAGCTATGATAGGTTTTACCGTTGACAACTGTAATCATCTAGATATTGTGATAAATAATGCCAGACCAAAGTTGAGTAACCTGCCATTTGCCGAGAGTCTCAAAGAGTGGGACTTGGCTATGGATGTTATGTTGAAAGCGCCAGCTCTGATAGCCAAACATGCTTTGCCGCAATTATTGAAGTCTGGTGGAGGAAGTATCGTTAATATTGTCTCTACCAATGCCTTCTTCATATCGCATCAACCTGCAGCCTATCACGTAGCAAAGGCAGGCGCTGTGCAACTGACCCGATATCTGGCTCATGAATTTGGGCCTCACGGCATTAGGGTGAATGCTATCTGTCCGGCACTTGTCGACCTCTATGACGAGAATAAGCCGCTTACTAGTGACCCCGTAAATAAAGCAGTTACTGAAGTGGTCGTTCCCTTGAAAAGAGCGGCAACTGCGGAAGAGATTGCCAAGGCTGCTCTGTTTTTGTGTACTGATTCTGCGGCTTATATCACTGGCCAAGTTTTAACTATAGATGGTGGGATTACTTTGGGAGACCATTTTCATGTTGCCCGAAGAGCCTTTTACAACGCGTCCGGTCGGTCTTCCTGAGATTGTATCCCGCTTTGGTTTCTTACCTTATAGGAGGTAAACCATGGGCACAATACCATGGTGGTATACAGAATTTGGTGAAGCAGAAAAAGCAGAATTGCTATCTGCCTTTGATGATAAGCATCTCACCCTGGGCAGTAGGGGAGCAGAGTTTGAAAAGCAGTTCTCCCGGATGCTTGAAGTGCCTTATGCTGTTGTCACAAATAGTGGTACGGCTGCTCTTACCATGGCACTCTTGGCAGTTGGTGTTGAGCCGGGAGACGAGGTGATTGTTCCCGATTTAACCTGGATTGCTACGGTACAAGCAGCGGCAATCCTGGGGGCAAGGGCTATCCTTGTCGATTGTCTGCCTGAGCTACCATTGATGGACCCAGTCGATGTAAAGAGGAAAATTACGCCGCGCACCAAGGCGATTATCCCTGTCCACTATAATGGGCGTCCTTGCCAGATGGACGAGTTACTAGAGATTGCACATGATGCTGGCATTGCTTTGATCGAGGACGCATGTAAGGCTTTGGCATCAAAAACTTCAAAAGGATACCTGGGTACACTAGGCACTCTCGGGTGTTACTCTTTGGGAATGGTATCACTCGTATCAACATGCTACGGTGGCGTTGTCGTCACCAGAGAGGAAAAACTTTATCAAAAGCTTAAGCTGATTCGAGACCACGGAGTGCGCCGAGGGAAAGATGAAAAGTATGAAGCAATGGGGTTTAATTTTAAATTCAGCGACATACTAGCGTCCATTGGGGTCGCTCAACTATCCCGTTTAGGCGAAAAGGTTAAACATGTTCACAAAATATACCAGCGCTATGTTGACGGTCTTTCATCACTACGATATGTTGAGGTAATACCTGTAGATATTGAATCCGGGCAGGTATCTTTACTAATTGATGTTCGCTCAAAGCATGTAGATGAAATCATAGATTACCTAAACCAGCATGGAGTAGAAACAGTAAGATTTCATCCGCCTCTGCACCTTGCTTCTTATCTTAACAATAGCGGTGATTTTCCCAACGCCTCCAGATTTGCCGACGAAGGTTTCAACTTACCTTGCGGGCCATCACAGCCCTTGGAGAATGTTGAGCGCTGTATCGAACTGCTGCAAGAATGGAATATGCCTGATTAAAGGGCAATTTCACTATGGATAATTCTGTTGATTCGAAGCACACGTCAGTTTTAATAGACTACCTTTCATAGGGAGGAAACATGGGGCAAGAAGTCAATTTGCTTGACCTGTATCCGCGCTCCAAGCGCCCGATAGAAGAGCGCGGCAAGCTGGTCACTGAAGAACACCGGAAGGTTGCCCGACAGTTTGGTAAAGAGTACTTTGATGGCGAGCGCCTGTACGGTTATGGTGGCTACAGCTATCATCCACGCTTCTGGCAGGCGACTGTCAGGCGCTTTCGTGATTACTACCAGCTTGCTGACGATGCCAGCGTGCTGGATGTCGGCTGTGCCAAAGGATTCATGCTGCATGATTTCAAGGAACTGATGCCCAATCTTTCCATCGCCGGCATTGAAATCTCCGAGTATGCCATCGAGCACGCCATCGAAACTGTCAAATCCTTTTTGCGTGTGGGGAACGCCAAGGAACTGCCTTATGAGGACAACTCATTTGACCTAGTGATATCCATTAACACCATTCATAATCTCCCGTTGGAGGAGTGCAAGCAGGCACTAAGAGAAATTCAGAGGGTGAGCCGCAAACATGCCTTTATCACGGTGGACGCCTGGCGGACGGGAGAGGAACGCGAACGCATGATGAACTGGAACCTGACTGCCCTAACATACATGCACGTTGATGACTGGAAGAAGCTGTTTGCTGAAGCAGGATATACGGGAGATTATTACTGGTTCATTGCTGAGTAACTTTGGAGAGTGATTAGATGATGAGTGAAACAACTTCGCTTCCATTGAGTATAGAGCCTCAGGAGCTTGTCTACCAGGACAGAAATCAGAAGACGTATAGAATCGTTGCCCGATTTGATGGTTTCAGCAAGGAATACTATGTATCGGACCATGGCCAACGCGCAGCCCTAGTAGCCGTACGTAATGGCGAAGTATTATTAGTGAGACAGTACCGCCTTCTTATTAACGGGCTTTCATACGAGATTCCAGGTGGCAGAGTCGATGAAAACGAAACACCCGAGGAGGCTGCCATCCGTGAGTGTTTGGAAGAGGCAGGAGTCCAGTGTTCCAATTTAAAGCCGTTGATTAGCTACCATCCCAGTCTGGATATATGGAAAAACTATACCTACGTTTTCTATTCAGAAGAGCCTAAGGAAGTAGCAAAAGATGGCTCAGTTCGACGAGCCTGGATTCCGTTGGCGCGCTGCATTGAAATGATACTGGCAAATCAAATTGTAGATAGCCTTTCCATCGTAGCTTTACTGACCTATAATACAAGGAAGTTACTATAATGAAGACTTTAGCCGCTATTCTTGAGCAGCTTGGCCAACCGCTAAAAATTCGAGAGCTGACAATCCCAGACTTGAAGCCAGGACAGGTACTGGTGGAGATAGCTTACAGTGGCTTATGTCACAGTCAGCTGCTGGAGATGCGCGGCAAGCGAGGGCCAGACCGTTTTCTTCCCCACACGCTAGGACACGAAGGCTCAGGAACGGTGCTGGAAATAGGCACAGGTGTCACCAAGGTCAAGCCCGGCGACCGTGTAGTGCTATCGTGGATTAAGGGAGACGGCGCCGATGTGCCAGCCACTATCTACCAGAGCTCAGAAGGACCAGTTAATTCTGGCGCGATTAGTACCTTCATGCACCAAACCGTGACCTGTGAGAATCGCGTGATACCGATTACCGATGCCGTACCCTTGCGCGAAGCCACACTGTTGGGCTGTGCCATCCCCACTGGTGCTGGAATTGTCTTGAACACAGCCAAGGTGCGACCTGGCAGTAGTGTTGCCATATTCGGTATCGGAGGCATCGGGCTGAGCGCCGTGCTGGCTGCCGACCTGGTGCACGCTACAACTATCATTGCTGTTGACATATTCGACCACAAGCTAGAACAAGCCCGCCGGGTGGGGGCGACACACCTTATCAACGCTGGTCAACAAGACCCCCTGGCAGCTATCCTGGAAATCACCGAACAGCGTGGTGTCGACTATGCCATCGAGGCTGCCGGACAAAGCGAGAGCATGGAAACCGCGTTCCAGACCGTACGCAACAATGGGGGGCTGTGTGTGCTGGCAGGTAATTTGCCATACGGTGAGCATATCTCTTTAGACCCGTTTGACCTTATCAGGGGCAAACGAATAGTCGGAACGTGGGGTGGAGAAACCCAGCCTGACTGTGACATCCCTATATATGTCAATCTGTACCTGTCGGGAAAGCTGAAGCTGGATGGGTTAATCACCCACACTTACAGCCTTGATGATATTAACCAGGCAACGGAAGACCTGGAGCATGGTAAAGTTGGGCGGGCGTTGATAGACATGGGTCAGAACAGGGTAGAAAAGGCGAGGCAGTAATGGGTTCAAATGCTAAATCTTGGAAACTCTATCTGTCTCCCCGCTTCCTGGCCAGCAGGGTGCGGAAGAAGGGGATTATCTGGTGTGCTCACAGGTTCCTTAAACTCATCTGGCAGAGCACACGACCTATTCGAGCTAATCTCTGGGGTGTACTCGACAATATCTGGCATAGGTATATAGGGAAGAAGCAGTCTGACGTGTTATATGCGTTCTATGACCTCGCGGTTTCACCAGCCACCTTTGATATTGTTTGGTTCCTTGTGCTTGCAGAACTCCAGCGAAAGCAAGTTGGCTGTCCGTCACTACACATTGTCATTGTCCCCGGACCTGATGCGGGGTTTCGCGCAGGTGATCTTGAGATTTATCGCAGGGATGATGGTATAGGGTACTACGATACTGATTATATGAAGTGGAGGTTGAGAAATATCCTGGTGTCTTGCTGTTGGCTCATCTCTTCATGTCAACAGGTAACAGTATGTACATCGCGTAAAGAAGCACAAGCGTTCCAGGCATCATTAACGAGATACATCTTTCCCAAGTGGTATACGGTTCGTTTTCCCAAAGAGAAGTACAATATGTCACATGTTGTTGCTGCAGCATCCAAAGGAGTTGTCTTACCCACTGTTCAAGCTACACCACAGGCACGCCGCTTCGTAAGCGATTGGATCCAACTGAAGGCCGGTGTCCGCAAGGTGATTACCATTACCTTACGAGAAAGTCCATATATGCAGGATAGAAACAGCAATCTAGAAGCATGGGGAGCATTTGTCCGAAGCTTGAACCCATCCATTTATTGCCCCGTTGTGATAAGGGACACGGAGACTGCTATCAAGCTTCTACCTTCTGATCTGGATGGACTCCTCGTCTTCCCGGAGGTTGTTTGGAATGTTGAGCTTCGGGCCGCTTTATATGAGTTGAGTTATTTGAATATGTCTGTCAGCAACGGGCCATTTATGTTATGTGTTTTGAATCCGCGAGCGCGTTACCTCATGTTCAAGATACTTATACCCTCATATGGTGCTACCTCTGAGCGGTACTTCCTCATTCAAGGTGTTGAACCGGGATCTCAGTTACCGTGGGCAAGTCCCTTCCAGCGATATGTGTGGGAAGATGATAGGCTTGAAGTTATACAGGAAGCATTCAGAGAGATGTGCGAAAGAATCGGAAGATTTTCGGCGGAGGAATGATAGACGAAGTATTTGTTCGAGAGGCATCATGACCACCATCGCAACGATCCCCGCTCGGGGCAGCTCCAAAAGCATACCGTGGAAGAATATCCAACCGCTGGCTGGCAGGGCACTTATAGTGCATGTCATCAAATACGCATGTAAGGCTACCAGTGAAAGGAGATAGATTATGGTCTTACCTGATTTATTCAATCAATACATCAAGTCGCTGAAAGAGGCGATTGCAGAGATTGATTTTACTGTTCTTGAGCAGATTGTCGATGTGCTTCAAGAAGCACAGGAAAATGCCCGACAAGTCTTCCTGTTTGGTAACGGTGGCTCGGCAGCCACGGCTTCACACTTAGCCTGTGACCTAGCCAAAATGACGGCAGTCCCTGGTAAACCACGGTTGCGTGCCATCAGCCTAACAGACAACGTCGCCATGATGACCGCTATAGCTAATGACATCTCCTATGGCGATATCTTTGTTGAGCAGATGTCTGCGCTCTGGAACCAGGGCGACTTGGCTATCGGCATTTCAGCCTCGGGCAATTCACCAAACGTGCTTAAGGCCATCGAATATGCTAAGAACCATGGTGGGAAGACAATTGGCTTCAGCGGCTTCGGCGGTGGCAAACTAGCCAAAATAGCTGACTTCAACATCACCTTTTCTTCCAGTAATTACGGTGTGGTGGAGGATATGCACTTGGTCCTGACCCACCTAATTTCGCAAGCCTTCCGGCAGTGGCTCTAAAAATGGGAGACCGCGACAAAATGATCTATTGCTTTGACATAGATGGGACGCTCTGCAGCGACACTCAGGGAAATTACCCTGAGGCAACTCCTTGTCTGGAAGTCATCTCAAAGCTAAATAAGCTATATGATGCCGGGCATACTATTATCCTGCACACTGCTCGGGGTTTCACAACAGGGATTGACTGGCGCACGCTTACAGAACATCAATTGAAGGCGTGGAACGTTAAGTACCATCGATTGGTAATGGGTAGGCCTGGAGCAGATGTCTATGTAGATGACAAATGTATCCATGTCTCAGAGTGGATACAATATGATTAACAGACGACTAAGATAGGAGGATTAATTGCATTTAGTAAAACTCTTTGGGATAACCACGACCAGTTAACCTGATTGACAAGAGGTAACATTTGGGCTATGATATGGACAATTGGCGCTTTGGGGATATGAGCAAGAGGGATCATAGATGCAAGTACTATTGATTGCTTATGATAATGATTCTTATATACACGAGTTTCCCATGGGACTTGCATATATTGCATCAGCACTGAGAAACGCAGGGCACAATGTTATGATATATAACCAGGATCAATTCCACTATCCTGAATCCCACCTGGTTGCCTATTTAACCAATAATCATTTTGATGTCGTTGGTCTTGGTATTATAGGTGGTTATTACCAATACCAAAAATTATTAAAAATATCCGAAGCTATTGATTCTGTGCCCAATCGTCCTTTATATATCTTGGGAGGGCATGGTCCGGCTCCCGAGGCTGATGTAATTGTCATTGGTGAGGGAGATATGACGATTGTCAATTTACTGGATGCTTTTGAAAATAAAAGGAGTTTTTCTTCAGTAAATGGCATTGCCTATCTCGATGATGGACGTCTGGTTCTTACTAAACCTCAGGAACTGGTTAAAAATTTGGATTCAATATCTTTGCCTGCATGGGACCTTTTCCCAATGGACTACTATTCATTGTTTAGGCGACCACACATAAAGAATAATGAAAGAGCTTTTTTCGTTTTATCTGGCAGGGGCTGTCCGTTTAGATGTAATTTTTGCTATAGAATGGACGAGGGATTTCGGGCTAGATCACCTGAAAGCATTGTTGAAGAAATCCAGATTCTTAAGAAAGATTATGGGGTTTCCTATATTGATTTTCTTGATGAACTTTTAATGTCTTCAGCAAGGAGAACTGTAATGTTATGTGAGGCTTTCATTAAAGCTGAGCTAAATATAAAATGGAGTTGCAACGGGAGGCTTAACTTTGCCAGGCCTGAAGTTTTGAAAACCATGAAAAAGGCTGGATGTGTCTTTATTAACTATGGTATTGAATCCATGGATGATAATATGTTAAAGGTTATGAATAAAAATCTTACCACAGACCAGATTATTAAAGGTATAGAAGCAACTTTGGCTGAGGGTATATCTCCGGGATTTAATATTATTTTCGGAAATATCGGAGAGACCCCAGAAATATTGCAAAGGGGGGTAGAATTTCTGCTTAAATATGATGACCATTCCCAGTTGAGAACAATTCGTCCGGTGACACCATATCCGGGCTGTGATTTATACTATTATGCTATAGAAGAGGGGCTGCTCAGAGACTGTGCCGACTTTTACGAGAATAAGCATATAAATTCAGATTTGTTGTCGGTTAATTTTACAGATTTGTCGAATGATGAATTTCACAGAGTGCTTTTTGAGGCAAATAAAACTTTATTGGAGCATTATTATCGACACCAGTTAGAATCAATGACCCGTGTTGCTGAAAAGCTTTACTGCCAAAGGGACGCAAGTTTCAGGGGGTTTCGACAAACTTAAAGGAAAAAAATGAGAATTTGTGCAATTATCCCTGCCCGTGGCGGCTCCAAGGGCGTACCACGGAAGAATATCAGGCTGCTAGCTGGTAAGCCATTAGTAGCCTATACGATTGAACAAGCCTTACAAGCGCGGCAGGTAAGCCGCACAATAGTATCAACAGAGGATGCCGAAATCGCTAAGGTAGCGCGCCAATATGGAGCAGAGGTGGTGATGCGTCCCCCAGAGTTGGCGACGGATACCGCCAGCGCCGAGTCAGTACTTCTTCATGTTCTATCCTTGCTGGAACAAACAGAAGGATATCTGCCATCGATGCTTGTCTTATTACAACCTACTTCACCTCTACGAAAGCCTGACGATATTGATAACGCGATTGATACTCTAAATGCTGCAGGTGCAGATTCATTGTTCTCTTGCTGTCGCTCGTATAACTTCTACTGGCGGTGGGAAGATGGTCAACTTATATCAGCAAACTACGACTACCGGGATCGCCCAAGGAGACAGGATTTCACACCAGAGTACATTGAAAATGGCTCCATCTATGTAACGAAAACAGAGATTCTCAAGCAGCATGAGAACCGTCTAGGAGGCCGCATCTCTTTATACGAAATGGACCCGCTGGATTCACTCCAAATTGACACTGAAGAGGACTTTTTGCTGCTGGAGCAATTGCTCCCTCTACGGCATCAGCGCCAAGCTATTGAGAAACTTAAAGGCGTTGAGTTATTGGTTCTGGACTTTGATGGAGTGTTGACTGATAACCACGTGTTGGTATCCCAGGACGGCAAGGAGTCTATCGTGTGCCATAGAGGAGATGGGCTGGGGATAGAGCGGCTAAGACAGGAAGGCATTCCCGTGGTCGTCATTTCTAAAGAGGCGAACCCTGTGGTCTCGGCACGATGTCATAAACTGGGTATTCCCTGTTTCCAAAATGCAGCCGACAAGCTGTCCGTACTAAAGCAGGCAGCAAAAGCACATAATGTTGACCTTGACAAAGTAGCTTATGTTGGCAATGATGTCAACGATATAGCTTGTATAGGGGCTGTTGGCGTGGGCGTGGCAGTTGCTGATGCCCATCCAATGGTTATAGCAGTAGCCGATATTGTAATGCAGGCTGCTGGTGGCAGTGGAGCTGTGCGAGAGATTTGCGACCTGATTTTAGAAAGTAGGAGACCTAATGAAGGAGAGTAAATATGAGGGTTTTTATCATTGCCGAAGTGGGCATTAACCACAATGGGGATATTGACATCGCTAAAAAGCTCATTGATGTGGCGGCTTTTGCCGGCTGTGATGCGGTTAAGTTTCAAAAGAGAAACCCTGAAACCAGTGTTCCCCCTGATTACGTTAATGTAATGCGCGAGACTCCGTGGGGGTTGATGACGTATTTAGAATATCGCTACCGGGTGGAATTCGGTGAGGAGGAGTATGATGAAATCGACCGCTATTGCCAAGGGAAAGGCACAGAATGGTTCGCATCAGCCTGGGATACTGAAAGTCAGCTTTTCTTGAGGAAATATAACCTCAAACATAATAAAATCGCTTCACCGATGTTAACTAATATTAAACTTTTAGAAACAGTGGCCGAAGAGAAAGAGTATACCTTTATCTCCACGGGGATGAGCACGATGGCTGAGATTGAAAAAGCTGTGGACATATTCAGAAAATACGACTGTCCGTTTGAACTAATGCACTGCAACAGTGCCTATCCGATAAAGAGTGAGGAAGCTAATCTTAACTGCATTATTACCTTGCGTGAGAGATTTGGCTGCGACGTAGGCTATAGCGGGCATGAGATAGGACTGCAGGTAAGCCTGGCCGCCGTCGCTCTGGGTGCAACTTCACTAGAGAGGCACATTACGCTTGACAGAGCTGCCTATGGCTCAGACCAGAGCGCATCACTTGAACCCCAGGGCCTACTTCGATTAGTGAGAGATGTGAGAATAATTGAACAGGCACTAGGTGATGGAGTAAAACGAATATATGAGAGCGAAAAGCCTAATCTGAAGAGGCTACGCGGACTGTGATAAAGAGGAATAGGCGATAGAAAATGGAATGCACCCCGTTAGAACTGGACTGAAGGGAGTTCAATGAAAGGTACCTTGGTTTATTCGGTTGCTAAGAAGATTGTTGGCAAATATGACCTTGTCTATATTAGAAAGGCTTATGACTGGGAACAAAAGCAGGTCAGACGCCTTAGGGCTAACTGGGCAATGATTCCCGAGAGGCCAAGGCTCAAACGGTTTAAAAAATTGCATGCCGACCAAAAGCGCTGCTTTATCATTGGTAACGGCCCTTCTATCCTCCAACAGGATTTGACCAAATTAGAGCATGAAATAGTTTTTGTCACCAACAGCTTTGTTCACCACAACCAATATGATGAAATCAATCCCACTTACTATTGTGTGACTATTGACCTGATCAAATACAATGATTTCGATGCTGAATGGTATCCCTTGATGCTGGAGAAGACAGCAAACACTCCAAAGTTTTTTTCTCTACGCGCTAAACCATTTATCAGGAAACATAATCTTTTTGTCAATCATCCAATTTTTTATCTTAACTGCAGAGACACCCCCATCTGGGAAACCAAATCAATGAGTCTAGACATTACCAACGAAGTATACTATGGTTGTACGCTCATCATTGATTTCTGTCTTCCCCTAGCCTTCTACATGGGATTCTCTGATATTTATCTTTTAGGGTGCGATTGTGATTACAAGCTCCGTGAAGCCGAGGATTTATCGAAAGGATACTTCCACCACTTCTGTCGTGCATTTAACCAGAAGAGATTCGAAGAACACGGGGAACCTTGGTACGACAAGGTTACGGCATCCTACTCGGTTGCTAGGGATACCTTTGAGAAGCACGCGAGGAAAATCTACAATGCTGGCGTTGGTGGAAAACTCGAAGTCTTTGAAAGAGTCAACTATGATGACCTCTTCTGAAATAGCACCTCTCAAGTTAGGCATCGTCGGTTGTGGTGCTGCTGCTGAGCAGGGGCATATACCGGCGGCAGTAGTCTCCGATAAGGTTGAGCTTGCAGTACTAGTGGACACAAATATAGCTCGCGCTAATAAGTTAGCCGATAGGTTCAGCGTGCCCCGTGTTGCAGAGGATTATAAAGAGATTTTCGGTCAAGCAGATGCTGCCATTGTGGCATTGCCGCACGCACTGCATGCTCCAATCAGCATTGACTTTCTGAATCGCGGTATTCATGTACTCGTAGAGAAGCCAATGGCGCCCAGCACAGCCGAGTGCGACAGAATGATTACAGCAGCGCGGCAGAGTGGTGCGACTCTTGCTGTAGGGCTCGTGCGCCGATTCCGTTACATTGATCAATTTATCAAAGCATTATTTGATAGTGGTTTCCTCGGAAAGATTGAGTCTTTCGATCTGCGTGAAGGAAATATCTATAACTGGCCGATAGCATCAGATTTCTACTTCCGAAAGGAGATGGCTTGTGGCGGAGTACTGATGGATACCGGGGCTCACGCGTTAGATACTCTGCTGTGGTGGTTCGGAGACTACGAGTCATTTGACTACTTCGATGATAATATGGGCGGAATCGAGGCTGACTGCCAGATTCATCTGAAGATGAAAAATAGCGTAAGGGGCTTTGTGGATCTAAGTCGCATCCGCAATCTGCGGAATACTATCATCATCAAAAGCGAGAAAGCCACAGTAGAGGTGCATGTACACCGTTTCCAGATATCGATTCAACCCAAAGGTTTACATAAAAAAATCGTTGGTGATGTGGTTGAAAGCTATGGTGCTGAATGGAAAGCCCGGTCAGTTAAAGACCTGTTCACTGCCCAACTAGAAGATTGGGTTGAGGCAATCCAGAACGGGGGGCAGCCACTGGTTCCCGGTGAGGAGGCACGTAAATCCGTGGAACTGATTGAGGCATGTTATCAGAACCGTAAGCTGCTTGAACTGCCCTGGCAGAGGTGCAAGACAGTATGAACCAGCCAAGATACGCCACGATAAACTTGAAAGGCAAGAGGGTTTTGGTAACAGGGGGAACGGGATCTATTGGCGGGCACCTGGTTGAACGATTGGTAATGGAGTGCCAGGCTGAGGTGCGTGTCCTGATCAGGAACTTTGCCCGAGCATCGAGAGTGGCACGCTTCCCAATTCAAATGGTTCCCGGGGATATTGTCGACCCGTCAGCAGTGCACCAAGCAATGGAAGGCTGCGATATTGTCTTCCACCTTGCCTACGGCAGTAGTAAGGAAACCACCCAAGGAACTAAAAATGTGTTAAAAGCTGCCCTGGAGCACAAACTTGAGCGAGTGGTTCATGTCAGCACGATTTCGGTGTACGGGCAAACCGCAGACGGTGACCTTGACGAGTCTGCACTGCGTAAATATTCGGGCGAAAGCTATGCCGATTCCAAGCTTAAAGCGGAAAAATTAGCTTTCCACTATTTTCGGAAATATGGAGTGCCCGTTTCAATTATTCAACCGACAATTGTGTATGGCCCCTTTATTGGAAGCTGGACGGTTAGGATAATTAACCAGCTGAAGAATGAAAGGGTTATTCTCCCCGAGGAGGCAAAAGAAGGGCTATGCAATGCTGTTTATGTTGATGATGTTGTTGAGGCGATGTTGTTAGTTGCGACTAGAGATAAGGCGGTCGGTGAGGCATTTCTTATTTCTGCTGAGGAACCAGTAACCTGGTGGGAATTCTACGCCGCTTACGAGCAAATACTTGGTACCAAATCAGTAATTTTTGCAAGCCAGAGTGACCTAGCAGACTTGAATAGACAATACAAGCGGGAGCATGGGACAATCCATCAGGTACTGACTACATTCCGAAGAATTGATGTCCTGTTGTGGATTACACAACTTCCGGCTGTTGCGAGATTCATCAGACTGACAGAAGGAATAATACCGCGCTCTTGGTGGCAACATTTGAAGAATACTATCATATTGCATGGTTCAACCAGGCAGTCCGGACCGTTAGTTTCAGAAGAAAAGCCTCTTCGCCTATTAACAGACGCTCAGAACAGGGAATTCAAGGCTCGGACACGTGTTAGAATAGACAAGGCTAAACGATTGCTGGGTTATCAGCCAAGATTTGATCTGGAGGAGGGAATGAGGCTGACTGAGATATGGGCTAAGTATGCCAACCTAGTTTAAGCTTTATATTCTTAAAGCAGGTTTAACAATCCCTTGGCTAACTCACCTGGTTCCTGACGTGCCAAACTTGTCTGAATGTAGCGTTATGCTAACCAATCCAGCGATTAAACCTTTTAATGCCCCCATATTCCTCGTCACTACTGCCTGAAGAGTTCCACTCAAACATAATCCGATTATCGACCAGTAGAAGGCAAGCTTATGCTTGAGGGTTTGAGGAAGATTCTTCTTGAATAGGTAGTGACTATTATCTATCATCATTTTCTTTCTAGTTGCTGCATCGATCCTTGCAACCAGTGAAACATTGTGGAGTGCTTTTGCATACGGGGTAAAGATATTCTCATATTTTCGAGAAACCCTATAAGAAAAATCCACATCTTCATAATAGGAATAACCATTTAAGTTTTCATCAAATTTAAACTCTATGAGGATCTCCCTTCTCCACCCAGTCAAGCCGCCGCAGAGAAATTCAACTCTCTTTACTTTGCTAGTGATGTATGGGTAATTGGGGAAACCAGAGGCTCGAAATGTGCCGTCCCCCTTTTTCCTTAGCAGGAATACAATTGAAATAATTTTCTGCACGACTTGAATGACCGAAATTAATATAAAGCGGAGTAACCAGACATCCTGCTTTTTTGGAGTAATTATTTTCCCACAAACTCCAGCTACTTTTCTCTCTTGGTTATGGTCAAAAATATTTACTATTTCCTTTATAAAGTCTTTTTCAAGAATGGTATCATCGTCAAGGAAGAAAACGATATCACCCGAACTAGCTTCAACGCCAGTATTTTTTTGGTGTGTTAACCCGGCTGCAGTACGAAGGTAGATAGTTCTGACCTTCTCATTGGCTCGGGTTATGAGTGCTGAATTAAACATATCCGTTTTGCTAGCGTCAACTATTATTATTTCATCAGGCTGGAGGGTTTGATTTAAAACAGAGTCCAGGCATCTAACTAAATCTTGCGGTCTATCTTTAGTGGGGACTATGACTGAGATGCTCCTGGAAGCCATTAACACTCCTCGAAATCGTAGCTTATTTGACAAGTGATTCATATAGCTTTCCCATTTTGCTCATTTCTTCTTCATACTCGGCTCTTTCCTTTATTGTTTTTCTGCCCTCTTTCCCCAACCTTTCTCTAGCCTCCTTATTCCTGATTAAATAGACAATCCTGTCGGCCATTGCCTGTATATCGTCTATAGGCACAAGAAAGCCGTTTTCTCCATCCTTTATCCACGCTCGGTTGGCAGGTATTTCAGTGACCACAGGAGGTACTTCGCATGCCATTGCCTCTTCTAAGCTAATCGATTCGCTATCAGATAAGGAAGTTGAAGTATAAATATCCGCCGATGCCAAATAGTTTGGAAGCTCGTCATGTCGCACCCAGCCTACAAACCTGACATTCTCTGCGACTCCTAAGGATGTTACCAGCCCCTCCAAATACTTCTTCTGTTCGCCATCACCAGCGATTATGAAAATCGCTTGCGGTGCATGCTCTAGGACGAGAGGTATTGCCCTGATTAGCATCTCCACATTGTATATTGGCCTTAACTTTCTGGTAGATATTACAACCGGAACTCTTCGCAACCCTAATCTATTCCTGAATTCCCCACCCCGTTGAGGATTAAATTTTTGTGTGTCCACGCCGTGGCGGATAATCCGTATTTTATCATGGTCTGCACCCAGTTTTATCATCTCTTCCATTAAATTCTCCGCACTACAGGTGATTAGCTCGGCTCTCTTTAAAGCATATTGAGTGAGAAACTTCTGCAAGCGACTTTTCTTGGGCGTAATCAATATATCCGAGCCCCACGCACTCAAAACTACCGGGTGAAAGCCAGTAGAAATTGCCAAAAAGGCGTTTGTTTCAAGGTAGTGAACGTGAATGACATCTGGCTTTATTCTATTGATTAGCCTTCGAACTTGAATGAGTTGCAATGGAATATTGACATATCCTGATTTTGCCCAGTGCCATGGTATCGGCGTGGTCAGTAGATGAAGTTTGACACCCTCAGAGTGGCTTTCCCCCGGCCTGCCAGACCTGATCCTATTGGTAATAAGGTGAATCTGATGCCCTTTCCTAGCGAAGTAGTTCACCCATTTCTGAGTAGTAACATTTCCGGCATCAGCAAGGTAGCATATCTTCATTTGCCTTCTGTCACCAGACTTCCCCATGATTATTCCCAAGTGAGGAGTAACTTTCGCCGAAAGGGGATTAAATATTTCCATAAGGCGAATTGAACCCCTGCTTCACCATCATTGACAACCCTGTTCTCTAGCGACTATTCTAATTAACGGGTATTGTGTTTTCTGGCGTAGCTTGCTGCTTCCTACATGATATCTGGTGGGAGGCACTTTTGCAAGTGCTTCGAATTAATTGAGATGAGAATACTAAGAAGTTTATTACACATCTGTGTTGACTTCATCAGCATAGTGATTCATCCGTTATATCGGTTACTGAGCGGGAATAAAGTCAGAATCTTATGCTACCATAGGGTCTACGACCTTCCAGAGGCAAATGATGTTATGTCTTTTCTTAATGTTCCCCCTAAAGCATTTGCCTGGCAGATGGAATTCTTATCACAAAATGGATTTAATGTTATCACCTTAGACGAGTTTATTGAGTATAAGGGTAAGAATATGAAGCCTCCCCCCAAAACAGTCATTGTCACCTTGGATGATGGCTATCGGGATAATTATCTCAACGCCTTTCCTATCCTAGCGAAATATAACCTCAAGGGAACTTTCTTTATAGTTACTGATTACATTGATAGTGATAAAATCTTTCACTGGCTAAAGCTAGAGGAGAAGTCGCTTGCCCACGCTCAGGACAACAGACAATATTGGTTGCCACTTAGGCGAGAGGAAATTCTGGCTATGAATGCTCAGGGAGCTTGTTTTGGTTCCCATACCAAGAGCCATTGTAGCTTAACCCAAATTGACGAAAGTAGCGCTATGGAGGAGTTAAGAGGCTCTAAACAATGCCTTGAAGGGATATTGAAAAAGCCGGTGGCATGTTTCGGTTATCCTTATGGGGACATAAATAAATCAGCTAAAAATTGGGTTCAGGTGGCGGGGTATCGTGCCGCGGTAACCAAATGGGGCAGTAACACCTTAAAGAGCGATTTCTTTGAATTGCGAAGGGTTCCAATTGGTAGCCAGGATTCCCTTGCCAAGTTCAGAAGAAAGGTTGAGGGAGCCTATGACTGGTGGTTTAGATGGGTACTACCATTTGTAATATTAGTCGAGCAAATTATATCCCGTGGGCAGAGGAGGGAATAATGTCAGAGGAATTAACCTTTAGAAAAGCCAAAAGAGAAGACTTGCCCAGAATCTCCGAGTTCCGCAAAACCTTTTTTAAATATAATCCCTTAATGAGGTCTTATGAACCTGAGTATTACGAATGGAAGTGTTATAAGAATCCTATCCTGCCGGGGGAGATGTGGTTGGCTGAGGATGGTGACAAAATCGTGGCAATAAAGAATGTTACGCCAAAGATGATGAAAGCATTAGGGAATATAACCACTGTAGCTGAGATGGGAGATACCTTCACTCACCCCGATTATCAAAGGCGAGGTATCTTTACGACACTATCCAAAGCCGCTAGGGAGAGCATCATCAATAAAGGCATAAGCCTTATCTATAATATTCCTAATAAAGATACCTCTCTGCCGGGTTACATCAAGAAGTTGAATCACGTGCCGGTGCCAATTAAGTTGCGTAGCCTAGTGCATATAATAAACTCCAAGCAACCGCTGAAGGCAAGACTACGCTCTCGGCTCTTGGCTTCGGCATTCTCACCGGTGATAGATACTGTTTCCCGAGCCATATTCAGAATTGGCATGAGGGGGGTAACAAAAAGCGATGTCCTTATTTACGCAGAGCCAGGTTTTCCTGATGATATCAATACTCTTTGGGAACAAGTTTCAAACAATTACGATGTTATGCTGGTGCGTACAAAGGATTATCTGGAGTGGAGGTATGTAACCAATCCTGATACTTACTCAATTCTAATTGCCAGAAACAGGGATGGAGCTATCTTGGGGTATATGGTAAACAAAATCAGCCTCTTTGAGAGCATACCAAAGGGGTTTATTTGTGACTTCTTGACTATTGAGGATGATCCTAATGTACTAAAGAAGTTGCTTTCTACCTCGCTTCGGGACTTTTACCACAGAAAAGTGAGCAGGGTTAGTGTCTGGGTGGTCAAAGGTAGTTTTTACGATAGAATACTCGTTAAACTTGGCTTCTTGCCTCACGCAGTAGCTGTTCCCCTTATGTGCTATAAGAATGAGCTCGGTAGCCAGATTGTTAGCCACGCTTACAGATGGCACTTCACTTTGGGAGATAGCGATGGTATTTAGGACAAGAATATAGCTAGCGATATATCTCTGAGCCACCAGCGGTATAGATTTTGTTCTTTCCAACGAATATATCAGGATATTCTGCCACTACTTCATAAACTTTAATATCTGTATATCTCAGGTAAATGTAGCCTGCAATTGTTTTCTCTTCTTGATATCGAGTAATAAAAGACCCCCTAGCCTGAGAACGTGGGATTTTGCCTTGGCTTATCAACATCCGCTGTCCCAGACCATACGCGGTATATATCGTTGCCCTTTCATCGGCGTATTCTTTTAGCCATTTAGCGGCATAGCTTTCCGCATCGTGAACATACATGGTCTCATACTCCCTGCCGGCTGAATTTAAGGCCATTGAGGCTGATGCATTGAATAGCTGATACATTGTGCCCGTAGTGCACATGAAGAGAGGTATCAGCACCACAAGGATAATCCAATGAGCTCTTGCTCTGAGCCACTTGGCGATAACTATTCCACTAACAACGAAAAAAGGTGATAAGACTGCCAGTGTCTGAAAGTACACCCTCTCCATACTATAGGCTACCGAGACATAGGGGAGGGCGATTGTGCTTACTAATATGATACTGCATGCCAGTGAGAGAACGAAGTACTCCATATCAAATTTCGAGTACAGGAAATTCGGTTTAATGTGCCTTGAGCCGGGAACAGCTATCATCCTCTTGTATCTTGCCATAGTACTTAACACACCGATGGCTATAAAGGCGATAGTGAGCCAAGAAACAACGACCCGTATCCTCTGTGGAATCATGTATATATCTTCGCCTAAGGCGGCACTGATTGTCCCCCCCTTGGCTTCTAGCAGAAACAATTGGTTTAAGTTGGTAAATGTGTTGTATATCAAGTCTACACCGATATTGAAAGGGGCTACTGTTATTTGACTATACCAAAAGAAGAGCAGAACAAAAAACAACGCCACAATATTTATCGTTATACTCCCCGTAAGGCGAGATTGAGGAATATTAAAAGTCGCCGATTGAGAAGTCTTATTAGCATTGGTATCACTTCTAAGTATGGCTCCTCTTAGCGATGAGTTTGAGGGTGCACCTCCTTTGACGGGATTCTTGGATGAAGTTGCCACTTTCCTTTCACTAGGCAAAATCCGTGGTATTATTTTCATTCCTATCCAAGTAATGATCAGTAAAAAGAAAAAAATATATGAAGTTCCGTAATGCGACAGAAGACATGAGGTGGCGAAGATGATAAACAGAAGCTTCTTAGCAAACATGTTCATGCCATCGTAGAACAGGACCATAATTGCCAGGGCAAAGAAAAAGGTGGCCGTCGTTGTGGCAGGACCACACGATGCCCAAAAGAAACGAGTCTGTGACATAAAGAAGAAGGAGGCCATAAAAGCATAGAAATTGCCGATATATTTTTTAGCGATAATATATACTACCAAGGGTGAGATCGAGAACAGAAGTGAATATAGAACCTTATACAGATACTCTTGGCTTATATTCAGAAATGTGTGATAGATGGAGGGTAGCAGTGAAACGCTTAAAATAGCATTCGTAAGCGTAGGTGCCGTCATGCTCCAGTGCAGATTATCCAACGTCGCTTGGAAGGAATAAAATGCTTCATGTATGTCCGAGCCTATAATGTGGTTTGATCTTAACGAGAGCATAAGCAAGAGCGAAATACTGATTAGGAATATCAAGCTGGGGTACAGTCTTTGGGGAACTTTACTGTGGCAAAATGAGATAAAGATAACAAAGGCAGGAATCACGAAAAGCAAGAACATTAAAAGGATATTGTTGTCGCTCAAGTTCATGATGCGCATTCCCGCTATGCTTAGCAGTGGTAACAGTGAGGGTAAAATTAAAAGCGCCTTTTCTCTCGTAGTTAGCTTAAGATTGGAAGGGGAAAAGGTGATTTCCTTGTTCCTTATATAGGCGGCGACAGCCAAAACAATGGTGGCGATGCTGAATGATATTAGTAGCGAAGCAGTTGATAGAGGCTTGGTATAACCGATGGCAAGTAGCAAGGTGTTTAGTGCCAGACCAAAGAGTATTAGGAAAGCAACGCTGAGTCCTACTGATAGGACTATTTTCTCGAGTAAGCCCAGTTTATTCAGTTTTAGGATGAAAAGGATGAGGGCCCCGGGAACGAAGGTAAGGAGAAGAAAGGCGAGAACCTGCCTTAAGACGGGGATATTAAAAAGAATGGTGAGGTCTGTGGCGATGAGGAATACCAAGGTAAACATGAGTAACCTGCCGGAGCTGACAGCTCTTAGCGATTTAATCATGCTAACGATTTACCCCGTATTTTGTTTCATTCTTGTACCAGTTGCCCAAGAACATCTGAAAATTTCCTCGCCATCTCCCGGTGGCTATATTTATTAATCTCTGCTTCGTTCCCTTGAAAGGCTATCTTGCCTTCCGCCTTGTATTCCCGGTACAGCTCCTCAAGCCTGTTTTTAGTATCCCCCACAGTTGGAGCATGCACACCAGTTTTGGTTTCAATTAATAGCTGTTCAACAACATTATCATCTAACCCGCCGGTTGCCAGCATTGGTCTTCTTGCTGCCAGGTATTCAAAAATCTTTCCGGGATAAACCCCTTTTTCTTGGGGGTCATCCCAGTCTAAGATAAGCAACAGTTGAGACTCTCTTTGTTTTTCGCGAGCTACTTGCACAGGCACTCTTCCATATTGCTTTATGATATCTGATGGTTCGTACTGCTCGACTTCCTCAGCTAACCGCCTCGTTTCTGAGCCATAAAGTCTAACCTCGACTTCATGTGGATCCACGATCCCCTCAGAGATTAGCTCTCGCAAAGCAAGAAAAAGCTTGGTAGGGTTCTGCTTTTCGAAGTGAATGGTGCCCGTATAGGTTATTGTAAATTTGCCTGTCAGATTTGTTGGGGGAATATTTACTATTTCTGGATCGAAGCCATTAGTAATTGCGTACGCTGTCTTACCTTTATGGAACGTGCTCAACTTATCTGCCCATGGCTGTGAAACGGTCACCAAGGCATCAGCCTCAGATATTGTTTTCAGCTCCAATCTTTTATCAAACAGCTTTCTTATCGGTCCATATCTATAATTATGATTCTGTGTCCAAAGATCGCGAAAATCGGCGACCCACGGGATCTTATGCTTAATTTTCAGCTCCCTCGCGATAAGATGGCATGTTATCGGTGCCGAGCTGCTGATCACCGCCTGTACATCCTCTGTTTGTAAGAGCTCATCTCCTGCCTTAATAGCAAAGGGCTTCCATCCTCTATATCCGTCTGGATAATTGACAATTTCACCGCCAAAGGTAAGTACAAAATCTATCAAAGACTTTTTAGAGGCTATGCTAAATCGCTTCTTTATTCGCTCTCTTAAATCCTCATCCGGGTTTAACCTGAATAACCTTTTCCAAAAGCTCAGTACATCACGATAAGGTGTTTCTATGACCCTGAACTGCGTATCCGACTTTTGCGGCAAGGAGGCGGCGAGAATAATGGGTTCCCAACCAAATTCAGGGAGATATTTAGCTAAGCCCCTTATGCGTGGCGATGGCAGAGGAAGTGGCGGGAAATAGGCTATAATTAAAACTTTCTTCACTTTATCTACCTAATTTGCTTGGTTCAAAAGTTAACGAAGGAGCTTATTGCCAGTAATGCTTAGATGCATTTCAAATTTGCCAAGCATGTGTTTCAACCTATGGTTTCAAAGATTCAATAATAATTCTTGGGAACGTTGATCACAATAAACTTCTTCATCAGATACTCAATATGATGTAAATCCTCTTCTGAAATCGTGGTCTGAGCTAAATTTAAAGTTCTTCCTTTCAAGATTTTACATAGTCCCTCACCTATGGTATATTCTTCGGGTAAATATTTTTCTGTAATAGGGTATTCCCTTCTAAATGATTCACTGGGGAGCTGCCTCCGCAAGATCGCCCTCTCTCTTCTATGTTCAATGCTATAGATTGGATTGATGATCAAATTATCTTTGTGCATTAGGAACCCTTCATTTATTTCCTTATAAACTCTGAAAAGCGTTTTATCCTTAGTTCCTACAAGGCATATGGTGTTGCAAGCATTCAATTCAGCTTCCGGGTATTCTTTCACTAAATCAAGTTTGTTATTCAAGACAAAGTCCTCTATGAGATTCCTTTCCGGCAATGTTTTGACAGGCAATTGTTGAAATAATCTACCCCAATTTAAAGGAGATAATGGTTTGCCATGTGCTGCTGGATCATAACTTAAAGAGTTGTATAAATGCAGGAGCAGGATAATTCCTTGGGGGAGAAGTAGACGCTCCATTTCTCTGGCTAATAGAGTGCGAGCATATATGTAATGAAATACATCCGACATGAAAATGGCGTCAAAAGTGCTGTTTTTGAATGGCAGTGGATAATTAGCATCTAAACAAATAAATTCAGCATCTTTTACAAAATATTTCTTAGCTTGGTATAAATTTCTGAAGGCATAATCAACACAAACTAATTCCTTGGGTCTAACGTATGTAGACAATATAAAAGAGGCATGACCTGCTCCGCAACCTATATCCAAAATCCTTCCCGCTTTCCCTTTTAATACCGGGACAAAGGGATATATAGACCAAAATGATTCTGTCGAGAAGCGATGTTTTAGATACATATCGGATGCACTAGTCCCTAGCAAGCTAAAAAATGATAAATCTTTATCTACGTATTTTTTATACGTATGTCTAGCTACAATTTTGGATAAGGTTAATAATAACCTTCCCAGCTTTCCGAATTCTGGCAGCGACGCAATTCTGCAAATATCCTCAGCATACTTCCATAACGAAAGTCCTGCAGCTTCATTTACTCTATGCCTAGCAAGGGAATTAATAACATATTTATTTAAGGGCCCGGGTTTAATGTTTAAGATGCCTTCTAGGACACTAAATTCACTGCATTCACACTTTACACGTCCGTTAATTAGCTCTCCTTCTCTTTCTTCGTATACATCTCCAATCTTAATATCAGCCCCACAGTAGGGGCATTTCATCAGATTAAGAAATTCTAGTTTCATGACCCAGTCTCCTTAATACACCCTTGGCAAATCACCCAGTTGAATAAACCAATTCTTGAAATCCTTAAGAAATTCATTGGGAACGCTAAGGGAGGCATTATATGCAATAAATCGACTCTTTGACCTGAGATAAGGAACAAAGCCATTTTTTAAAAGAACTTTACGATAAATTCTGTTGGCTACCGTCTGCGAAAAAACAGCGTCTACTTTTTCCTCCTTAAAATAATCTATGGCTTTGGAAATTAGGTGATGAAGTACATCTTCATCACCTAGCGCAGCAATAATGTCATAGATACACCCAATCTTTAGATCTTTCTTTTCATAGTCATTATAATTACCTAAGACCACATATCCATAAACCTCCGCCCTTATTTCAGCTGCGTAGACTGTGTAGTCAATATTGGGAGTGATAATATACCTCCAGTTCAGGTATCTTTTGTTTCTCGCTACAATTATACTGTAATCATTGGAAACTCTTTCCCAAAGATTATCAAACCGATCATCAAAATGCGAGATTCTAGTGATCATCAGTTCATTAACTTGCGGAGGCTTCTTTGTCCTGAAAAGTGTTTTAAGAATCAGGTTTCCGCCTACCGTTAAGATGTAAAGCAATAATTTGTTAAGGCTAAGATGGCTTCTTAGGATGTTCCTTAAATTAAGGGGCTTCACCATTACTTGAAAAGGGCAAACATCAAACCAGCCAGATTTGATATGAATTGGATATACCTGGGGAGTAGGGAATCCAAATGCAAGAAATACCTTTTTCTTCCTTAATTGGCTTAATGCCTTTTCTCCCAATATAGATGCTATTCCCTGCCTCCTATATTCAGGATGAGTCATAGTATCCGCAATTTGACTTCCCTTTGCGATTTCCCTCCCGATCTTCATATCTTCCATAACAAGAGGGTATTGACCCACCAGCTTGCCATTATGCTCTGCGAGCCATATTATGGAATTACCAGCAGGATTATCAACAAACATCCACCTCCATCCCTCCATCCATCGCTCCCTGTTCGGCATCGCTTCTCCCGACACCACCTTATCAAGTTCAAACATTTCATTTTCGGCTCCCACTTCGTAAGCTCTCATAGTCCATGTTCTCTTCATTGTTATTTCACCCCCCCCTAAAACTTCCCCATTCGTCACATACTTCACCCCTTCTTTATTCGAAATATACCCCAACACCCTCTCCAGCCTATCCCATTCGTTGTTGGCTTCGAATTCTGCCGAATGCCCATAGATGTGGTAAACCCCTCCCCTTTCCAAAGCTAAATCAAATAATAATTTGGCTCGGCTTTCCCAATCTAGTAGCCCGCTAATCTTCCACAGGCGAAACTTCCACCATGTTCTCAGTGCCATAAGTGGAGAACCATTGGAGGCAGACAGGGTAATGTGCCACTGATAAGGGTCTTCAGGCAAATCAAAGCCTCCCGGCTCACACGTCCTGGCACCAACAAATCCGCAATCTTGCACTATTTTCTTGGTAGCTTTGTTATATCTTCCATACGGATAACAGAACAAGGATACAGGGTGCCCCAGCAAATCTTCCAGGTATGTTTTTGAGGTCTTGATTTCCCCTTCAGCCCGTGACGAGGAAAGCTTGGTTAAATCCGGGTGATTCATCGTATGAGCACCGACCTCAAATTTTCCATCTATTACCCTCATATCTTCTTGTTGGAATAAATTATGCTTGGAAGACCTGGAAATATAAAATGTCCCTTCGATTCCATGTTTATCTAATAATTCGGCAAGCTTGAGGTCACTTATGGTGCCATCATCCCAGCTTGTAGTAACAATCAGGTTGCTTTTGGCTACCATCCTTACCTTCCTTTTCTCATCTGCGCGAACTAGAAACGAACCCTTCGGGAGTCGCCGATCTTCTCGCCCAAAAAGTAGCAATCTCGCTAGCTATATCATCAATTTCCTTCTTGGTTAGTGGAGGGTACATGGGCGAAGTTAGAACTTGCTGAGGCATGTCCTCGGTTACCTGGAAGCTCACAATCATATATTTCGTCAGACTGCAATTCGAATAAACTAAGCAGGTTTAGCACATGAATATGATTATCATGAATCGACGACACGAGCGGCGCATTAATCACACAGGTTGTTGGCATCTCATTCTCAATGTCTTTTTACTATTATTATGATCGATTAATACCTTCGTATAGACCGCTTCAATTTGATTAGTGCGGTTTGAGGAGGCATATTGTTCTTTGACTAATACCCTGCCTCTCTCTCCAAATTTCATCCTAAGCTCTCTATTCGTTAACATACCTAAGATCGCGTCTCGCAACCGGTCTTTGTCATAGGGAACAACAAAACCAACAGTGTCTCGCACTAAATCGGCTATTTGGCAAGCGTCGGTAACTATCACCGGAGTAGCACAAGCACACGCCTCTAGCACCGCTATGGGAAAGGTTTCATAAATTGAGGGTAACACATACACGTCAGCATCCACGTAAGCGGCAAGTTTCATTTCTCCCAATATAAAACCAGTGAAGGTTACTTGACCACCAATATTTAGCTCCTTAGCAAGCTTTGTGAGGTAGCCAAGGGCACCATAGTCCGGCCCCGCTATTACCAATCTTATACTTCGCCCGTCTTTTATAAGTTGGGCAGCCGCTTCTACCAGAATATCTATCCCCTTTATTTTGTGAATCCTACCAAGGAATAACACAATATTCTCTTCCGTAATCCCGTATTTCTTTCTAAAAGACCCCTTTTCCGGCAGTCGCTCATATTCATTAATGTCTATACTATTGGGAACTTGCACTATCTTAGATTCTTCTATCCCTAGTTCTCTATACTTTTCAACTTCAGTGGGCGTCACGGCAATTACTTTTGAGGCATCCAGTATAATTCTGTGTCCAAAGAGGAAATCAAAGGTTTTTTTTAATTGTCCCTTACGAAGACTGGTTACCAATGAGCCATCTGCTTGTGAGACATACGGGACATCATATTTCTTGGCGTAGTGATGAACCAGAATGTTTTGTGCGGTTCGATACTCATACATATGGATTATATCAAAACTGGGTAGTTCTTTCGTTATCGCGAAAAGCATGCTGGGTGACAAAAAAAGGTTGTGTTTGTACGCGATGGAATTGCTCACATTTCTGAATCGCCGTACCTTTATCCCATTTATCGTTTCCTCTGTTTCTTTTATTCTATGATTGGCGTTGAGTGTATCTGTGGTATAAATAACAACTTCATGGCCTCTTTCCACCAGTTCTTTTGACAGGTTATGGACCAGCGTTAGAGGGCCACCATAGTTCCATGCCGGAATGAAATAGGGTATTACTTGCAGAATTCTCATGTTCAGCTAAGGCTTGGCGCCGTCTTTGATTGGCATTTTGGCCTCATAGTCCAAAACTTCTTTGCTTTCGATTTTCTGCGCAACAACAATCATTAGATATCGGAGTTTCGGAATAATTGTTGTAACTAATAAATAAAGGCTCATGAGCAGCTGATATGGCTTAAATCTAAAATTCTTGATGGCTGGAAACTGTAAACAATTACTCAAACTTGCCCGCTTAACTCTAAAACCTTCCCGCCTAAGCATATTTTTAACCTCATGTAATGTAAATTCCCTAATATGCCCAAAGAAAGGCTCATTATCATACCATTCTTTAAATTCCACGTAATTACTTCGTCCAAAAGGCAAGTAGACTCTGTTCTTTAGGGTTGCAAGGTGCGGAGTAGTTATTATTAATACATCATTTGGTACGAGAACTCTCTTTATTTCTTTTAAGACTTTTTTCGGTGAATTATGAAGGTGCTCAATCACGTCTAGGAGAAGAACGATATTAAAACTACAATCTTTAAATGGGAGCACCTCTTTCTCTATGTCGCAATAATGTACCTGAACCCCATTTCTTTCAAGCCTCTCGATGATATCCTTTTTTATACCCATTCTATTGCTGTACTCTTTAGAATACTCTATCCAGGTATCAATTGCTGAACATTCATACCCTGCCTTTCTTAACACTAGAGGTATTACGCCTGCTCCCGCACCTACATCTAAAACTTTCCTATCCTCCTGAAGATAAGGCAACACAGTTCTAAGGATCAGTAAGTACTGGTAATAATTTGGGTAAAGAGTGAGTGCCCTTATTTCATCAGGAAACAAATCGAATACTTCAGCCAGGAGGCCTTTTAAAGTAGAATAATCCATAGTTTCCTTACCATAAGCTATCTTATAGAGTATTAAAACCTCTCATAAGTCTCTATCCACTCTTGATGTTCCACAATCCGGTCATAAACTCTCCTGATTCCGTCCTTCATCTTCGGTTTGGCTTCGCAGCCCAGAACCTTCACTGCTTCTCTTTCAGTGCTAGCTTTTCCTTTGCAAATTCATAAAATTCCTCAGGAGATTTTCCAATCGAGGCTTTCTCAAAAGGACACATATCATCCCCTGCTTGATTTGAAATATAAGGAACCACAGTCAAAAAAGAGTAGGCAATTCCTAGCCGTTTCAGAGTTTCAGCAGCTAACTCACTGCCCATTAGGCTGTAGACCTTCTTGCCTAACGCCTTTTTTAAGAGCAGG
>JAUVXS010000064.1 GCA_030603485.1 Dehalococcoidia bacterium | reverse complement strand
CGTCAGTGGTACGAGCGCACCTGTAAACTGGCTCATGCTCTCAAAGCTCTGGGCGTGAAACTCGGTGAGCCAAGCCAGCCAGGTGACCGTGTTGCTGCTATGGCTCTCAATCACCACCAGCATCTGGAATCAATCTAGGCCACTGTTGGCATAGGGGCTGTGTAGAGGCCCGGTGCGAGCAAAAACAAAGAAAGGAGGTCATGCGTCACTAATGTACCGAACAAGTACAGTCATATCCGAAATAATATTCCATACTGCAGTACTTCCTTTGGCAGATAGTTTCTCTTCATGTTTTACCACAAAGTAGTTGGCGCCGCAGCGCTGTCATATAATCAATGACAGGTAGAATTGTGTCGGGATTTATGTAGTTGACTATAAGATCAACATGGGCAGGATTCATATGCTTTTGGCGATGATACGTGCTAACGCCAAATCTTCAGTCGTGGTCACCTTTATATTTCTATAATCACCCATATAAAGCTGCACCTTGTGTCCCAATAGTTCCACAGCAGTGGCATCATCAGTAACCTCTGCCGGGAGGTTCTCATAAGCCCTCATTATCAGATCAAAGCTGAACATCTGGGGGGTTTGCGCTGCCCATAACTTGTCGCGCTGAAGCGTTTCCCCAACCAATCTTCCATCAGCAGCAAGCTTGATAGTATCTTTAACTGGGATTGCCGCTACAGCAGCCCCAGTCTCCCCGACTATCTCCAGGCCTTTCTCAATCAAATTCAGAGTTAAAAAAGGCCGAGCCCCATCATGAATCATGACTAAGTCACAATCCCTTATTCGTCTTAGCCCTTCCCTCACCGAATCCTGTCGCCATGCGCCACCCGGGCATAAAGTAACTTTGGACCAGCCCCTCTCTTCTTTCAATTTCCGCCCCCGAGCCAAATCCCTATCGTTCAATACCAGGACTATCTGCTGAACCAAGCTGCAACTCTGACAAGTATCCACAGACCAGGCCAGCAAAGGTTTTCCTCCTAAAGGAACAAGGAGCTTGTTTATGCTCCCCATCCGATGGCTAGTTCCGGCAGCGACTATAACCCCACCTATTTTACTAAATCCTGAACTCAAATCTCTAAACTCTGCTCCTGAAAAGCAAAAGATAAAAAATTAGAATGACAAATCAAAATGCAGGAAACATTTTATTCTTGCTCTGTATTTTTGCCCTTTTCATTTAGAAGTAGTGTTTCATCACAGTTTTTTACTTTCCCTTGTAAGTCCCAGCCTCAGAGCTTCAGCCACCGAGCCAACCTCAATCAATTGAATGTCTGCAGAGTGGAGAGATTGCTTCACTTCACTCGCAATAACAGTGGGAAGTCTAGGCATAAGGCAGGATTTAAAGCCCAACCTGACGGCCTCAGCAATTCTTCTCTCTATGTGTGAGACCCCTCTAAGCTCTCCATTCAACCCCACTTCTCCCAAAGCAACCAAGCCTGAGATTGGCTTTGCATCACGAAAACTGGAAGCAATAGCTGAGGCGATTCCTAAATCAACCGCTGGCTCATTGACCCGTAATCCACCAGTAACGTTGACTATAATATCCTGGTTGAAAAGCTTTAATCCGGCACGCTTAGTAAGCACAGCAATTATCAACAGTAGCCGATTAAAATCAACGCCGTTAGCGATGCGCCTTGGTGGAGTAAAATTATTAGGAGTACTCAAAGCCTGAATCTCTACCAACAAAGGGCGATTCCCTTCCAGAGTGGGCACCACCACTGAGCCCATAGTTCCATCCTTGTATGCGGATAAGAAAACTTGAGAGGGATTACCTACTTCTATTAGTCCCCTATCGCTCATTTCAAATATTCCCACCTCGTGAGTGGAACCGAAACGGTTCTTTACGCTGCGTAGCACTCGGTAACTACTAAATGGTTCGCCTTCGAAGTAAAGCACCACGTCAACGATATGTTCCAGCGTTCCCGGGCCTGCGATGGCCCCTTCTTTGGTTACATGCCCTGTGATTAATAGGGGCACATTGTTTTGTTTCGCCCACCTCTCCAACCTCCAGGTGCACTCCCGCACCTGGGAAATACTGCCCGGCATCCCAGCTACATCCTCTAAATACATAGTCTGAATGGAATCGATAATCGCCAATTCAGGAGAAAGTTCTTCCAGGCATTCTAATACGGCAGCTAAATCGGGCTCAGAGAGAAAGTATATCCCTTTGCCCCCTATGCCGAGGCGCTCACTTCTAAGTTTAACCTGATTAATAGATTCCTCACCGGAGATATAGGCGACAACTTTATTATTCTCAGCTATCATCGCCGAAATCTGAAGTAAAAGCGTAGATTTACCTATTCCCGGCTCGCCACCAACAAGCACCAGAGAGCCTGGAACTAAACCACCTCCCAGAACTCGATTCACTTCAGCAAAACCAAGGTGAAAGCGAGGAAAGTCACCCTTCTCTACTTGGGAAAGTTCCTGGGGTCTATTTTCTCTAGAGTAAAGCTGGCTGGGAGCGCGGGATAAAGTGACTCTGGTTTCTACGAAGCTATTCCACGCCTGGCAATCAGGGCAGCGTCCTAACCACTTGAGACTTTCTTTGCCGCACTGCTGACAAATGAAAACATTCTTGAACTTGGATTTGCCCCGCTCGTTAGATTTCAAGTCTGCTGGCCGAGATACCTAGTATTCGATAACGGCTATCTTTTCTCCAGTCTTAACTACCTGCCCTGGTGAAACTGCCACTTCTATAACTGAGGCTTTTACTGGAGATACTATAGGGTTTTCCATCTTCATAGCTTCTATGATGCAAATCACCCCACCCTCCTCAACTGTATTACCCAGGGTTACCTCAACACGTACTATTTTTCCAGGCAGTGGCGCTTCGATTACTTCTTGAGCCATATTTACGTAGTCTCCTTAACCAATGGTTTCATTACAATTTCCTCATCGACGCAATCCACAACCACCGTGTCTCCAGACAGGAATTCACCACGCAGCAAAGCTTCGGAGAGTTGATCCTCAACCAAATTTTGGATGGTGCGACGCAAGGGGCGGGCTCCAAAAACAGGGTCATAACCCTTGTTGCCTATAAAATCTCTAGCTTCATCGGTTACTTCCAAAGTGATATTCTTCTCTCCAAGGGAAGCGACAACCTGGTTAAGCATCAGGTCAACAATCTGGCGAATATGCTCTTTGTCTAAAGCGTGGAATACGACCGTGCCATCAACGCGGTTAAGGAACTCGGGCCGGAAGATTTTCTTCATCTCCCCGAGCACTTTCTCCTTCATTTTCTCGTACTCCATTTGCTGTTTTCCCTCGCCATCGACATGGGCAGCAAAGCCGAGGCTCATATCACGCTTAATAAGCTCGGCACCGGCATTGCTGGTCATGACTATAATGCTATTACGGAAATCAACCCTTCGCCCTTTGGCATCGGTCAAATGACCATCATCAAAAATCTGGAGCAGGATATTAAATACATCATAATGCGCCTTTTCAATTTCATCGAGGAGAATAGCACAATAGGACTTCCGCCTTACTGCCTCGGTTAATTGACCCCCTTCCTCATAACCAATATAACCTGGTGGTGCTCCAACCAAGCGAGCTACAGTGTGACGCTCCATAAACTCCGACATGTCAAGCCTGACCAAAGCATCTTCGCTACCAAACATGAACTCGGCTAAGGCCCTTACCAATTCGGTTTTACCCACTCCGGTGGGGCCCAAAAAGATGAAGACACCAATGGGACGCCTCGGGTCTTTTACCCCAGCTCGAGCCCTTCTTACCGCTTTGGCCACGGTATTGATAGCCTCATCCTGGCCAATGATACGGCGATGTAGAGCCTCCTCCATCTGTAGAAGGCGGCTGGTTTCATCGATAGTCAACTTTACCACAGGTATGCCCGTCCACATGCTGGCTACCTCGGCAATATCCTCTGAGGTAACTACAGGTTTGGATTGTTCCTTCTTAACCTGCCAGTCCTTTTCGATAACCCCGATTTTCTCCGTTAGTTGAACCTCACGATCACGCAACTCACTGGAATACTCATACTGTTGAGATGCGACAGCCGATTCTTTTTCCTTGCGTACACTTTCCAAAGCTCGCCTTGCCTCAGCTAAGCCAATGGGGGCACTACCCCGTTTAATGCGTACTCGAGAACTAGCTTCATCTATCAAATCAATAGACTTATCAGGCAAAAAACGGTCCGCTATATATCTGGTAGCCAGCGTAGCCGCTGTCTGCAAGGCTTCGTCGCTTATATCCAGTTGGTGAAATTCTTCATATCTGTGTTTAATGCCTCGCAATATCTCCAGGGTTTCTTCCATAGTAGGTTCGGCTACCAGGACAGGTTGAAACCGCCGTTCCAAAGCTGGGTCTTTTTCCACATATTTGCGGTAGTCGTCCAAAGTAGTGGCACCAATACATTGAATCTCGCCACGCGACAACGAAGGCTTCAGGAGGTTAGAGGCGTCAACCGCACCTTCAGCTGCTCCAGCACCCACAATAGTCTGCATTTCATCAATAAATAAGATGCAATTACCGGCAGCTTTCTCTTCATCAATAACCTTCTTTAGCCTCTCCTCAAATTCACCACGATATTTTGTTCCCGCCACCAGAGCACCTATGTCCAATGCCACTATTCTCTTGCCCTGTAATACCTCAGGAACCTCCCCAGCTATTATGTGCTGGGCTAACCCTTCAACAATAGCTGTCTTGCCTACACCTGCTTCACCTATAAGCGCGGGATTGTTTTTAGTACGACGACTTAGTATTTGAATTATCCGTTCAATCTCCTTGCTACGCCCAATAATAGGGTCAAGTTTGTCCGCTCGGGCTAGGGCAGTTAAATCGGTTCCAAGTTGATCCAAGGTCGGTGTGCGTGAGACAACGCGACCTGCGGTACGAGTCCGCACAGCTTCCTGCCTGACAACTCGATTGACCTCATCACGCGTTCGCTCCAAGGTAATACCAAAACTCTCTAAAACACTAAAAGCTACCCCTTCGTTTTCACGCAGCAATCCAAGCAAAAGGTGCTCAACACCTATATAGCTGGAATTAAGACGGCGTGCCTCATCCACAGCAAACTCGATAGCCCTTTTCGCCCGAGGAGCAAGGTCAACATCTCCACTGGTAGCTCGACGCTCTCCTTTTCCAATTACAAATTCTACGGCCGCCTGTATCTTACTCATCGAGATACCCAGATTACTTAAGACTCTGGACGCAATCCCTGACTCCTCCCCTGCTATCCCCAATAATATGTGCTCAGTATCGATGTAACTGTGGCCCAAGCGTTGTGCTTCTCCTTGAGCCCGAGTCAGCACCCTACGAGCTCCTTCAGAAAACCTTTCAAATCCTGTGCTCATTTCAACACCATTTGCAGTTTTAACCTAAAGTATAGAACATACTACCCTTCCAGTCAATAATCCCCCTTACTTGAAAGAAGCGATAGAATAGTAATATACTATAATACCACAAAATTATTATTGAAGGTTCATAGAAATGCGAATCACTGGTGGTGCAGTAAAGGGAACTCATTTAAAAACTCTGCCAAAGCGCTCCATTAGACCCACGACCAGCGTGGTCAGGCAAGCTATATTCTCTCTTTTGGAGAACAGACCTACCAATTGGCGTCAGGTTCTTGATTTATACGCCGGCAGCGGTGCTCTGGGTATCGAAGCTCTGAGCCGTAGGGCAGAATGGGTCGATTTTGTTGACCACAGAAAAAGCTGCTGTGACATTATCAGAACCAACTTGGAAAAAATAGGGGAACTACATCGGGCTCACGTTTACTGCTGCAGTGTGAGCAAAGCACTTACTTTCCTTAACAATAGTTACGATATTATCTTCATAGACCCACCTTACTCTAACCTTTCCACAAATAATCTACTGGTAAATTTAGCTAAGTCAAATTTGCTAGTGAAAAACTCTACAGCCGTGCTTTGCCATGCAAATCGCTCCCCCTTAAATTCCAACTATGATGGACTTCATCTTGTTAAGCAGCGCCGCTACGGTGACACTTTTATTTTTATATACCAGAAGGAGGCTTGACTATGGTCATAGCAGTTTATCCCGGTACCTTTGACCCTCCCACCTACGGTCACATGGATATTATCGAACGAGCAGCAGCTCTAGTCGAAAAGTTAATTGTCGGTATCTATGAGAACCCTGATAAACAGCCGCTTTTCTCTTTCGAGCAAAGGGTAAGATTAGTGGAAGAGGCGGTAACTGGCTTGCCCAACGTCCATGTTAAAGCTTTCAAAGGGCTGACCGTGGATTTTATACGCCAGCTAGGAGGAAAGGTTATGATCCGCGGTTTGAGAGCAAGTTCTGACTTCGAACGGGAATTTGAAATGGCGCTGATGAATAGAAAGCTGGCGCCAGACATTGAGCTACTTTGCTTAATGACCAGCTCTCAATATCAATTTCTTAGCTCTACCCTGATCAAGGAAGTGGCTAAGTTAGGAGGCTGTCTTGAAGGTATGGTTCCTGACCACGTGGCTGTAGCTCTAAAGGAGAAGTTTTCCACGCCCGCTGAGCTTGCCACTGGTAAGGATAAAATGTAAAATTAAGCGCTAAAAATTAAGGAGGTAATAGAAAGATGGCATACAAAATTACTGATGAGTGCATTAGTTGTGGTGCCTGCGAACCAGAATGCAAAAACGAGGCCATAACTGAGGGGGAGGAAATTTATATCATCGACCCTGATAAATGCACTGAGTGTGTTGGTTGGTTCGAGTCACAAAAGTGTGTTGAGGTTTGCCCTGTGGACTCTTGCATTCCTGACCCCGACCACAAGGAAACACAAGAGCAGTTGTTGGAAAAGTGGCGCAAGCTACACCCCGGTGAGACTCCGGCCGCCACTTAGAATAAAGCTTGTCCAATATTTTGGTGGAAAGTATCCGTTTGATAGCACGCTAGCCCTGAGCGTGTATAAGGCGGGCTGATTTTATCTTGAGTGTCGCTCATAGTTTGGCAAGACCTCGGCTTGAGCTCAGCCAAACGCTCACCAAGAGCGGTTAATGAATATCTCTCAGTGAAAAATCATTTGCCGTATGTACTTAGGGATATTTTTCCCGTGACTCAAAAGCGACATCTCACTGTAGGACCTTATAGCGACATAACAACTACCGCATTGGTTAGTTCGGGAAAAATCTTCTATCATCTCTTTTTGAGTAGCGTACTTGCTGCGGTGCAATGAACAGGGAACCAGGCTACCGTCAGGCATTACAACAAGAAATCTTATGCCTGCCTTACAATTTGGTATATATCCTCGTTCAAAGAATTTCAAAGTATCTCGGAGCGTGAGTTCTGGGTTAACTAGATGGATACCCTGCTTCTTTAATATTACTAGTTCGTCGATGGCCTGGCGTAAAAGTTCCAAATCCTCTCCATTGTTGAGGCAATAGTCCTTATTCCCTGTTCGCAGCGGAGTATATGCACTATACGATATATCTACACCCCACTCAGTGGCCTTCTTTGTCAAGGGCAATATTTCCCCCACATTGGCTTGAGTTATAGCTGTGTTCAAGATAATATCTCGAAACCCAAGCTTTGCTAGCCGGGGCAGACTCTGCTCCAAACGTTTATAGAGACCCGGCCGTCGTCGAAATTCGTCATGCCGCTCATCAGGGAAGTCAAGTGATACAGAAAATTGATGTACCCCTGCTTCACGTAATTGGAGATAATTGCTCTCGTTCAGCAGCGCCCCGTTGGTAACGAGTATCACGTATTCTGGCCCGGCTTGCTTGATAGCCTTGACTATGGCTGCTATATCCTTACGTAGAAGTGGCTCACCACCAGAAATCTGCGCTACAAGCGGCTTCAGTCGCCGAGTTAAGTCTCCATACTCCTCTGGAGGAATTTGCTTTTCATCCTTTACTAACCCCCCAAGGTCACAGTGACGGCAATTGCAGTTACAAGAAAACGTCACTTCATAAGAAAGCACTATAGGGCGATCAGTTATGTAGTTATGTATTTCCTTCGTGGCAATTCTAATGCCCTGTAATGGAGAAATATTTGCCATTATTTAGTAATAACCTCAATTTACTACTTGAAGCCGAGCACGACACAGTGATTAAGCTTTGATGAATATACTAACATTATCTTGTTCAGAATCCTGCCTAAAACATAGTCAGGATTGAATAAAGCCTTTAATTGCTCATATACGCCCAGGTATTTTAACATCATTGTAAGTAATATAGATAGGCTCACAAATCCTCTATAAGAGGTAGAGGATATATTCTTGAATCCTGTATTCTGGAGGATATCCGTAAGAGTTCTTGTAGTAAATTGGTTGATATGAAGCCTCTTTATATCCCACCACCTTTTCCTTAAGATTTTCGCCGGTATCGTTTCAATATTTGGAGTTGATACTACTAGCAGCCCTCCAGGCTTGAGTATTCTATGAACTGCTTTGAGCATCATGAGCGGGTATGGCACATGCTCCAGAACTTGCCATAGAGTAACTACATCGAAATAGTTTTCAGCGAACTGTAGTTCTTCAAAGGGCTTTGCTTCTATATCTAAGCCAAATTCCCTTATCGCATATGCTGCCGCATCTTGTGCTATTTCAATCCCTTTAGTAGTATATCCAGCCTTAGAGGCACCGAAGAGAAAGAAACCTTGTGCACAACCTATATCTAAAAGGTTTGTGCCGTTCGCATATTTTTGAATTAGGCTTACCTGGGATTCAGCAGTCCTTAAATAACTTTTGCGTATAGTAGGAGCATGAGTATTCTTTGCTTTGGAGTAATACTCGTTGGTCTTGCTCACTTTCTCCATTGGATTCATATATATAAGCTGACAATTCTTGCACTTGACATGCCTTCCCCATTCCTTTCCAGGTACCAGATAACCCTCAACACTTTCTTGAGAATCATGTTCTTCCATACTATAGTCAAATAGTACATTGAAATCGTCTGGCTTCATATTAGACTCAAAGAGCACTTCAAAACTATTTTGCCCACAACTTGGGCAGTTACGGTATTCAAAAAGCGAATCCATTTTATACAACTCTCAAAGGCGTTCAGCCTTTTTATAAGCAGCCGCCACAGCCTCAAGAAGGAGAGAACGGAATCCCCCCTTTTCTAATTGAAGAAGAGCCTCGGTGGTGGTCCCCCCCGGCGAAGTAACCATGTTCCTCAAGTCAGCAGGGTGTTTGCCCGTCTTCTCAACAGTGCGAGTAGAGCCAAGTATAGTTTGTATCACCAATTCTTGGGCTATATCCCGAGACAAGCCAATATGCACACCAGCATCGACGAGCACCTCGATAAAAAGAAAAACATAAGCCGGACCACTGCCGCTTAAAGCAGTGGCCATACCTAGATATTTTTCATCGGCAACATAAATTTCTTCACCCAAAGCACCCAGTACAGCCTGAGCCAACTCTCTTTGCTGCTGCTCAGTCTCAGCAGTTGCTGTCCAGACAGTCATTCCCTCGCCAATTTGTGCTGGCATATTAGGCATAGCTCGGATTATGGAGGAATGGTTCAAACCCTGGCATAAACTGGACAGAGTAGCGCCAGCTACTATAGATAGCACCAGCTGTTCGGGCGACGGAGTCTTTATCTCTTCCATTACCTGAGGCAGATTCTGAGGCTTCACTGCCAGAATAATCAAGTCGGCATTTGCCACCGCTTCTTTATTATCAGCTAAAGTGCTAACTCCGTATTCCCTGCTCAATAATTCACGCCGCACCGGACTAATATCGCTAACCACCATATCTTGTGGCGCAGCCACCTTTTCAGTCAAAAGACATTTAACCATCGCCTCCCCCATAGCTCCACCGCCAATAAATGCTATCCTCATTTTGTTCTTTTCCATGATACCGTCATTTCTTCCTTTTCCTGCTTCTATCACCCCG